>CAMWJS010000123.1 GCA_947174635.1 uncultured Muribaculaceae bacterium | reverse complement strand
AATCTGCGCGGCGATCTGACACAGAAGCGGAGTGAGATTGTCAAGCAGGTAAAAGCGCAGGTCGTGGGCTACCTGCGGTCGGGGTCATTCAACTCGCGTAGGCTCGCGGATATTGTCAACTTCATTCGGCAGAACCCCGAATCTTTCGAGGAATGGCATCAATCTGAAACCGCGAAGCTGTTTAATCCGCCCATATTCCGTAACGAGAAGAAAGCCTCCGGCTACTTCTTTTAATTTTGTCATTCCCAGAATATTTCGTACTTTTGCAGTAAGTTTATCGAGCAATAATTCGTAACAACATATGAATAGAATTCTTAAACTATTATTACTCTTTTGTTTATCGATTTCTCCAATATATTTACATGCACAGGGAATGGCTGTTGCGAGGTGGGCCCTCCAAGGAATAGGTACTAATGATAGTGACATGACTTATGTAGCCGGAGACGCGCACGCGATAATCATTGTCAAAGATAATGACATCTACTTTTCTATGATGGATAACACTTTGGAGAACGAACTTGGACCAGCCATTAAAATATCAAACATATATCTGTCTACTAAGCCTGATAATAAGTATATTATTATGAATGGTGTGGCTACACTATTAGGTTCAAATGGTAATAATAAATCTGGTAATATGACTCTAAAATTATCAAAAACTGATGGTGGCAACGATATAATTTTTTTTAATTTCTACTCAGATAAATTGTATTTGTCAGGTAATTTAGTTGATGAAGAATATGCTCGCAGATTATCTGCATTGGCAGCCTTAGGATCGGTTGTTGAAATGGGACCTCAGTTAAAAGGTACTTTTGAAAGTGCTTTAAGACGACAACTCTCTAAATAATTAGTTGTCTTTTCCGCATAGTGGGCTTTACCGTACTTTCGCAGTGCGTTAAAGCCCTTTTTCTATGCAGAACATTTCAATCAACTTTCAAGTGCCACAAGGCTGGCACGAATTAGGCGATAAACAACTGCGCTACGTTTATCAGCTGCTTGCCGGTGACTTCTCGGCTGACGAGATTAAGACCCTTTGTTTGCTCAGGTGGAGCGACACAAAGGTTATCGGTAAGCAGCCGACAGGCGCATATCTTCTCCGCAAGGGTAAAACGCTGTTCGAGGTTACACCTCTCACTCTTGCCGAGATTCTTCCTGCCCTTGACTGGCTCTGCGACATTCCTTCTCAGCCTGTACGCATCTCCAAGATTAACCGCCGTCCTGCTCTCACGGCTGACTTCTCCGAAGTGCCGTTTGAAACTTTCATAATTTGCGATAACCTCTATCAAGGTTATCTCCAGACTCAGGACGATGAATTGCTCGACCAACTCGGCGCAACGCTCTATGGCAAATCAATAAAGTTCAAACCCTACGAGCGCATAAACATCTTCTACTGGTTCGCCTCGCTCAAAGAGAGCTTCGCCAACAAATACTCCGACTTCTTCCAACCTGCCGAAGCCGCCACCGGCGGCAACCTGCTCGGCTCGTCCGTTGCATCGGTCGAGGACGCGATGAACGCGCAAATCCGTGCGCTCACCAAAGGCGATGTCACCAAAGAGGGCGAAGTCCTCGCCCTTGATACCCACCGCGCCCTCACGGAGCTTAACGCACAAGCTCGCGAATACAAGGAGTTGAACGCCAAAACCGCCTCCAAATGACTGCACAGCTAAATGGACGGTGGAACGCATCGGCTTTCTTTGAAAACCTTTGCGCCACTAACCGCCTCGCCCGGCATGAAGGTTTTACCTTTTGCCGTGTGTCGGGGCTTGACGGCTTCGAGGAAGCGGTCAATACCATGCAAACATCAAATGCTTTCGTTTGCGTAAGCGATATCGCCGACGGCTATACCGAGTTGAATAACACGCCGCGCACCCGTCGCGTCAAAACCGTGTTTTTCGCTATGCGCCACGCCGCCGAAGATATGGCGGCTCGCGCCGAGTGTATGGAAATAATGCGAGAATTGTTCCGGCAATTTATGTCGCGGCTTCTCCCTGAAAAGGTCAGGTTGGAGCAGAACTGCATCTACCTCGACCCTCGAATATCGTTCAACGAGATTGACCGATATTTTTTCAACGGAGCAGCCGGGGCTTATTTCCAGATTGCCGTCGATGTGTTCACTGATTTAAGATACAATCCTGATGAGTGGAGCGAGTGACAAGGAGCAGCTTGAAGCCCGGCGTAAATACGTCCGCGCTTTCAACGCCACGATGGTAAAGATATGGCGCGAGCAAATCTCGCTTCTCGGAGTGGTTGACACAGGAGCGTTGTACCGCTCAACCGTCGGAGTGTCACTGACTGCCGACGGCAAGTTCATCGACATAACGCTTTCGCAAGCGTTCAACACCTACGGTCTGTTCGTAGACTATGGCACAGGGCGCAATACTCCGCGAGGCAACCCCGGCGACATTGGCAAAGCCAACGGTCGCAAGCGTAAACGCTGGTTCTCGCGCAAGTATTTCGCATCGGTAATGAACATTCAGGAATTTTACGCAGACTCTCTCGGTCAGGAGTTCTGCCGTGCCATATCCAACGCTCTCAATCCCGACATTATGCGCCGAAGC
>CAMWJS010000122.1 GCA_947174635.1 uncultured Muribaculaceae bacterium | reverse complement strand
CATAAATGACCATAAGGCCCATTGAGGGTGTTGCAGAACTAAACTTTCCGCGGTTGAAAACCGCGGCTACTAAGCGCAGCATTCTGACAATCAGCAGCATAGTAGCCGCGGTTTTCAACCGCGGAAAGATAAGAATGAGTTTTGCAACACCCTCCATAAGGCCTATAACTCTTATAATTCCTAAAAGCATGCACCACAACGACAACGCAACCGACAACCGCGAAATGGACATAGCATGGCAATTCATCGCCAACACAGGCATGTCGGTATTCCTGACCGGAAAAGCCGGAACCGGCAAGACCACATTCCTGCGACGCCTGCGCGACTCGCTGCCCAAACGCATGGTAGTGCTCGCCCCTACAGGCGTGGCCGCAATCAATGCCGGCGGACAGACCATACACTCCTTCTTCCAGCTCCCGCTCGGCCCCTATATTCCCGGCATGAAGAGCAAGGAGGGCAACAGCTATTTCCGCATGGCGCAGCAGAAGAAAAACCTCATCCGCTCGCTCGACCTGCTTGTCATTGACGAAATCTCGATGGTGCGCGCCGACCTGCTCGACCAGATTGACGACGCCCTGCGCCGCTACCGCGACCCGCTGCGCCCCTTCGGCGGCGTGCAGCTGCTGCTCATCGGCGACCTGATGCAGCTCTCCCCCGTTGCCAAAAACCACGAGTGGGCCATGCTCTCACAACACTATTCCACACCATATTTCTTTTCGAGCCACGCCCTGCAGCAACTCCCCTATGTCACCGTAGAGTTGCGACATATCTACCGCCAGCAGGACGCATCGTTCATCAATCTGCTTGCCAAAGTGCGCGCCGGCAGCCTCGACAGCAACGACGTGGCACTCCTCAACTCCCGCTACGTGCCGGGCTTCAGTCCCGACGGCCGCGACTGGATACGGCTGACCACCCACAACCACTCGGCACAGCAGCACAACGAACTCCGCATGGCTCAGCTTACCACCCGCGCCTACACCTACCGATGCAAAGTGACCGGCGATTTCCCCGAACAGAACTATCCCGCCGACCCCGCCCTGACACTCAAGGAGGGCGCACAGGTGATGTTCATCAAAAACGACCCCACCCCCGCCCACGCCTACTACAACGGCAAGATAGGCATCGTGACGAAAGCATCGGCCGACTCCATCGAGGTCACCTGCTCCGACTCCGAAGAACCGATCACCGTCACCCCCGTGGCATGGGACAACAACAAATACACCCTCGACCCCGTCAGCAAGGAAATACGAGAAGAGATTGTAGGCTCGTTCACACAATATCCCCTCCGCCCCGCATGGGCCATCACCGTGCACAAGAGCCAGGGACTGACATTCGACAAAGCCGTGCTCGACATCAACGCTTCGTTCGCCCACGGGCAAACCTACGTCGCACTCAGCCGCTGCCGCTCACTCGGGGGAATGGTGCTCTCCGCTCCTGTCGAGCCTCAGGCTCTCATCACCGACTCCACCGTCAACGCCTACATCGACACCGAGACAGGCAAAATCGAAAACAACATCAGCCGCCTCCCCGAGTTGCGCTACCGGTATACACTCTCGCTCCTCGACGAACTCTACTCATTCGCCGACATCGAGCGCGACTACGAGTGGATGCTGCGCGTGGTCGACGAGCATCTGAGCGACCGCTATCCGAAATTTCTCATACGCCTCAAAGCCGTGCGCCGTCCCCTCCAGGAACAACTCGTCACAATCGCCGCCCGCTTCCGTCCGCAATACACCGCCGTCATGCAGCAACTCGGCGGCGACATCACAGGCTCCCCCATCGAAAGCCGTATCACAGGCTCATGCCGCTACTTCGCCGACAAGGTGAAAGAGCTCTTCGAGTCGCTCATCACCAAGGACGCCATCATCAACATCGAGAACAAACGCGTGGCCGAACTCTACAACAACGCCCTGTCGGCACTCCGCCAGAGTGTCATGATAAAATACGCCCTCTTTTCAGGGCTTGCCGACACCACATTCTCCACCGGCGCCTATCTCGGAATAAAAGCAAAGACACTGCTTGACAACATCGACAGCAAACCGTCACGCAAAAAACGCAGCGAGTCAAAAAGCAAGGAAAAACCTGCCAAAGAGAAAAAAACAGTCGAAAAGACACCCAAGGTCGACACATTCAAGGAGACACTGCGCCTCTACGAAGCAGGCATGTCGCCCGACGAGATAGCACGTCAGCGCAACCTCGTGCTATCGACAATCTACGGCCATCTCGGACGCCTCGCCTCGCAGGGACTCGTCGACATCGACGACCTCGTATCGAAAGAGCACCAGCTCATCATACGCAACGCCGCCGCCAAATTCACCACCGCCTACACCCTCAAGGATATCCGTGAAGCAGTCCCCGACTACATCTCCTACCACGAAATCAAGATAGTCCTGTCATAATGCATCACCCCCCTATCACCCCAAAGCACCGCCGGTAACTATACATGTCTCCGACATGTCATTATGATTAACCCCAGCCTTCAGTCCGAGAACCCCGACAGCATACACACATGTCGGAGACATGTCATTATGGTTAACCCCGGGCTTCAGTCCGGGGACTCTGACGGCATACACACATGTCGGAGACATGTCATCGTGGTTAACCCCGGGCTT
>CAMWJS010000121.1 GCA_947174635.1 uncultured Muribaculaceae bacterium | reverse complement strand
TTGCGGACGCACGAGCCGTGCGTCCCTACGTTTTGGAGTTCTGCAACACCCCCTAAATAAATCATAACAAGCTGTGATAGAGAAGATAACAATCAACAACCTTTTGCCTGAGGTCTTCAGCGAAGAGAAAGACAGTCAGCGCATAAAAAATTCCGATATATGGATGCGGCACCTGTCGTTCGACAAGCCGTTGTCCTACCTTGTGTTCGCCGAGTCGGGCACGGGAAAATCGTCGTTGTGCTCATACCTTTACGGCAACCGGCGCGACTACGAAGGAACGATACTTTTCGACGGAAACGACGTCAGGGGGTACAGTGCCGACAAATGGTCGCAGCTGAGGCGCATGGCGATTGCTTATCTCCCCCAGCAGCTTAGCCTCTTCCCCGAACTTACGGCCATTGACAACGTTCTGCTCAAGAACCGCCTGACGGATTATTACTCGGAGGCCGACATTCGGCGTATGTTCGAGCAGCTGTCGGTCGACAACCGTGCCGATGTGGCGGCAGGGCGCCTGTCGATAGGGCAGCAGCAGCGCGTGGCTATAGTCCGTGCGCTGGCGCAGCCGTTCGACTTCCTGCTGCTCGACGAGCCGGTCAGCCATCTCGACGCGCGCAACAACGACACCGTGGCGCAGATGATTACGAGTCATGCCGAGTCGCGCCATGCGGCGGTAATCGCCACTTCGGTCGGAAACCACTTATCTATTGACAGTTATAAAATACTCCGCTTATGATACTGCACAATCCCGTCAACCGGCTGCTGAGAAAAAACATATCGGTCGGCCAGATAGCCGGATATGCTGTCGCCAACCTCGTGGGGCTCGCAATCCTGCTTACGGCGCTGCAGTTCTACCGCGACACGACTGCGGCAGAAAACGCGTCGGACGATTCGTTCATCTCGCGCGACTACATGATTGTGTCGAAGCATGTCAGCGATATCAACACGCTGCAGGGCAAGACGTCGGGTTTCACCGGCGAGGAAATCGCCGAACTGAAAAACAAGCCGTGGGTGAAGAGCGTCGGGGAGTTCACTCCCTCGCGTTTCCATGTCAACGGTGCGATAGATTTTGCCGGCCGCGGCATGTCGACTCACCTGTTTTTCGAGTCGATACCCGATGAGTTTTTCGATGTGAAGCCCCAGGGGTGGGGTTACGACCCTTCGGACTCGACCGCGATTGTGCCGATTGTGATTTCGCGTGACTATCTCGCGCTCTACAACTTCGGCTTCGCCGCGTCGCGCGGCATGCCTCAGCTCAGCGAGCAGGTTGTGGGGTCGGTGCCTCTTAGGCTTTCGCTCAGCGGAAACGGCAAGCGTGTGTACCGCACGGGCGAGATTGTGGGATTCTCTTCGCGCCTGAACACCATAGCGGTGCCCGAGGCGTTCATGAAGTGGGCCAATGCCGAGTTTGGCGACGAGTCGGAGCCGGCCGCCGTGTCGCGGCTCATCATAGAGACCGACGAGCCGGGTAATCCTGAAATCGCGAAATATTTCGAGGAGAACGGTATCGAGGTGTCGGGCGAGAAGCTCAACCAGGGCCGTGCGGCCTATTTCCTGTCGATAGTCTCGGCGGTGGTGATAGCCATCGGTCTGGTGATATGCGCGCTGGCGTTCTTCATACTGATGCTCAGCATAAGCCTGCTGCTGCAGAAAAACAAAGAGAAAATCCATGACCTGCTGATGCTTGGATATACTCCGCGTCAGGTAGGGGGATACTACTACCGTCTCGTGGCTCTGCTCAACGGTTCGATACTCGTGGCGGCAGTGATTGTGGCGCTTGTGGCGTCGCATCTGTGGAAAGGCCTGTTCGACTCGCTCGGCATGGCTACCACGGGATGCGGTGTCACCATCATCGCAGGCGCGGCGCTGATGGCTGTTGTGACATCTGTCAATGTGCTCGCCATACACCGCAATGTGAAACGTAATTTCTATAATTCCTGACACCTGTAACCGTGTCCTTCAACCTTTTTTGATATGATGAACAACCTTCGAATTGCCATCGTGGCTGTTATTGCGGCTTTCTCCGCGCTGGGCGTGTCGGCTGCCGGCAAGACTGTGGCTGTCAAGCCTACCGCCGTGCGTCCTGATATGGATATGATAAAATCGGAAGTGCTCAATCCGGCGAGCCGGTTTTATTATCCGAAACTGATGGCCGACTATGAGAAAAATGATACACTGATGACGCTCGAGGATTACCGCTATCTCTATCTCGGAAGCGTGTTCCAGGAGGATTACGACCCCTATCGGCGTTCACCTTTCGACAGCGAAATCGAGCAGCTGTATTACAAGAAATCACACACACGCGCCGAGCTTGACACTATTATCGACTACGCCGAGCAGGCTCTGCTCGACGATCCGTTTGACCTGCAGCAGATTAACTTCCTTATTTACGCGCTTCAGAACCGCGGTAAAATCAACCGCGCCAAAATCTGGCAGTTCCGTCTCAACCACCTGCTGGAGGCGATATTGTCGACCGGTACCGGACTCGATGCTGACAACGCATGGATTGTCATCGACCCTAAACATGAATACAATATCCTGAATTTCAAGAATAACATAGCCGACGAAGCGACCTACGTGGCGCCTTATTACGACTATATAAAAATACACCGCGAGGCCGGCGACGACAAAACGCCCGAAGGCTATTACTTCAATATCCGCTATATCCTCGAGGAGTACTACCGCAAGCATCCCGAAGAGCGGTAAGACAGCCATCAGACCGCGGCCATAAACCCACCCGCCCAATAAGCCCGGGAGGGGCGGTTTGTGGTTGTAAA
>CAMWJS010000120.1 GCA_947174635.1 uncultured Muribaculaceae bacterium | reverse complement strand
TTCTGTTGGATTTGGGGTTTGTTTGTGAATTGAGTTCGTTGATTTTTTCTTCGAGACGGTGTTTCTGTTCGAGTGCGCGGGCGGTCTCTTGGACTCGCTCTTCGTAGGCTCGCACTTCCGATTCGATGATTTTCACTTTGTCGGGGTCGCGAAACCAACTTTCGATACTGTCCAGACCGGCCGAGTTGACACCGTTGTGCATCATGATGTAATGATACTTGATGTCGGAGATTCGGCATTGTTCGATGCGCGCTTCCTGCCATACGACGGACGCTACAAAGAACATGAGCGTGAATACCGAGATGAACATTGCGAGATAGACCTGCCACGATTCCTTAGCAATTCGGATGGTTTTCTCGACTCGTTGCACCGGCGGATTGGCAGTGAAATTGTCAATCTTCTCAGTGATAGCAGTAGTCAATGAATTTATCGAATCAGTTAAATTATCGCCGATTTCGCTGACCGTCTGCGTCTGGGTTTCGATGGATGTCTGCATCTCATCGACTTTCTCAGTGACGGCTGACGTTATAGTGACACCCATATTGTTCAGGTCATCGGCGGTGGCGCAGTTGAGTTGCGACTCTTTGATTTCGGTACAGGTACCGTTGATTTCGCTGAGGTCTTCAGCGATGTTTTGGAGAATATTCTCCGAGAAATTTTCAGGATTTTCTTTCATGCTTTTTCAGTTTTTGAAATTACACACTTCTGCCTCTTTTTCTCTTTTGACGGCGTTTCATCTCGTTGATAAAAGCCTCTTCTTCCGGGTCGTAGGCAGGACCGACTTGGAAGAGACCACCGAGTGCGTTGCCGAGTCCTTCGACCATATCGGCACCGGCTTCGATGATTTTTGCTGCGGCACCCGGTTCCTGTTTAGGCTGCTGTCGCATCGGTTTTGATACCAGCGATGAAGGTTGCGACTGACGGTTCTTATTCCGGTCGAGAGGATGCAAGGTCGGAAATATTTACATTGCCACTATCTTGCTATCCTCCTAATCTTGACAGATTATCCTGATACCGGCGTTGCCGATGGCTTCGCCATTTTCACTGCCTCGGGGCAGTGGTCAGAACGATTTACTGATTAGAGTGAACCAACCCTCATAATTGGCGACGTTGTTGTCGAGATGCTCATTGATGATATGCTCGACAAAGTTGCTGACGCTATAACCGGACCCGCCGAAGAATCGTGCGATGCGCTCGACACGGTCAAACGTCTCATTGCGTTCCGCCATTCTCGGCTGCACTCGGCATAGCTCAAGCGAGCTTGGCTCTGCTCTCATTGGCACGAGAAGTTTCTGATTGCTACCTGATGCTTGTTGTCCTTGCCGAGTTTAATCGGGGCAAAGAAGGCGGTGCGGTAATCTTCGAGTTCGCTCTTGCGCTGTTTGGCAGTGGGGCGGGTTGATTTGGGCTGAGCGGTCTCGCTCTGTCCAGCGACGGGCTGGACTTCGGGGTTGGTAGGATTTTCCGCTGATTACAGAGTCCGAGGTAATATTCTTTTCCATAGGCTCAGAAATTATAGCCCCCGCGGGGACGGCGTTTCATGCCGGCAGTGATGGCCGCTGCTGTTTCAGTGAGAGAAGGGGTGGCGGAGTGTTTACGACCGCCTTCGATCCAGGCATAGATTTCGTCCTCATAGAAATAGAGGAGCTTGCCGCGCTTATAGCTCGGAATGGGATCATTCGGAGCCTTGACCGCGCGGTAGAGGGTAGAAAGTGACTTGCCTATTATCTGGCAAGCCTCTTTCGCATACACGAGTCTGCGTGAAGGCTTGGACTGTTTGGAGTGGCCGGCGATGCCTGCCTTTTCAAGCAGGTCAAGCACTCGGTCGAGTTTCTCGGAGAGACCGCTTACCACATGTGGCAGCTGGTCAAAAGTGATTTTGGAAGTTTCCATATTTACTTTGTTTTTTGAAGTTCGTTTGAAATTCTAACGCAAAGTAAAAGAGTGAGTTGGGGGGTTATCAACTTAACCATTCTCACTACCTCTAAATAACCGCATGGCAAGTGTTAATCCACTGAGAAACAGGCTCCAAAATCCGAAATTATTTGTATGGTAAAAATATAGGAAAAGGAGTGATTTTCCGGTTATCTTGGGAAATCACTCCTTGTCACGTTGTTCTGTTGCATGGGTTAATTCGTTGACCTAAGTATAGCGTTTATGTGATATGCAGTATATGGTCTTGGATATAGAAAAAATAACTTTACCACGAAGTTATAACTATATGAAAAGAGGTTGAAAGACGTTCATTTCAGCGAAAATTAGTAACTTTGTAATTATAAACCTCTCAAAATCGTAATGGCAGCTCAAGATATATACATTTCACCAAGACAAATCTTGTCATATCTCCGAACATTTGAGGAGAAATTACCCATTGCTCAGAAGGATTATTATAGACCATCTTTATCAATTACTCCTATTTCGGAAGACGCATTAAATAGCGAAGCCAAAAAAATGATGAGTTTTGTTGGCCTTTCTGAATATACACCAAAATGTACATGGGAGGTCACATCTGAAGGAACCGGCGGTAATATAACTCTGAATAACAATCCTGATAAAATTGTCAGAGTCAGAGTCTCATTATCGTATCAGAATAATCTGTCGGCAACTTTAGCGATTCTTGCCCATGAGATATGCCACAAATTACTGTTTTGTCATGGGTTACACTATCCTATTGATATTATCAATGAAATAAATACCGACTTATGTACGATGTACGTTGGTTTTGGTAAACTCATTTTAAATGGATATATAACCAATACCAGTTACGAAAGTCAAGTAGGCAATAGAGTATACAATAATACTACTACACATTATTTGGGTTACTTGAATTTCCGACATTACGAGCAAACATTAAACCTCTTACGTTTAATAAAATGGAATGAACGAGATAATGGTGCAGTAGAAGCTGAAAAAGACCC
>CAMWJS010000119.1 GCA_947174635.1 uncultured Muribaculaceae bacterium | reverse complement strand
TCGTCTAATAAAGGCGAGCCAACTCATCATGCCTTTCCTTTGGCTGAATAGTTACACAAGGTGGTTAACGTGTTAAAAAATCCAAATTTTTCCAAGTGGAATCATCGTGCTCAGATGTTTATATCTAAGGATGAGAACGACCTCCGTAACAACACCATTCTACTTGACTTTCTCACTCCTTTCGAGAAACTACTTGAAGAACATGAATTTAAGTCAGGAAAGGAGCTTTTTGCCATGTATGAGCTTGGCGAAAAAGAAAGAGCAGAAGCCGCCATCATCGCTCAAAAGAAAGAACTTACTTTAGGAGAATTTCTTGAACAGGTCATTGATGACCTAAAAAATCCGACCAAGCGTAAGCCATCTTCAAATTTTATGACTTACCAGACACTCCTAAGCAAACTAAAAAAAGAAAATCGGGTCATATTTACCCCCATCTCGAAGGTCAATCGCAATACTTTTGTGCACTTTTCCGACTTCGTTCTCAATCAAAAGAATGTAAAAGGTACTGGAAAGAACTACATTTCCATAATGAAGTTGCTTATTGCGACCATTAACAGAGCCAGAAAAGCCGGCCTTACAGACTATGTGCCAAACTTTCCTTATATGGATTATGCTCCGGTAATCAACAATCTTTCAGAAAATGCTTCTGACTTGAACAATAGCGGAGGTACGGTGAAATCTCTCAGCCCTGAGCAGTACGAACAATTCGTTCAATTAGACCTCAATGTAATCAAACTCAAAAAAAGCACATCTAAACTTCTACAAAGAGCTGTATAGGGATTTCTGCATTCTTCTTTACGAAATGAAGTCACGCCCCATCGACATCATGAAACTGGCATGGGAGAACATAGCTTTCAACAAGCAATACAATAGATGGACCTGTACATATATTCCAAGTAAAAAGAAAAATTACGCATTTATGCGTGAAAACGACAAGAATCCGTTAGTGGTGCAATTCCTTACCCAGCGAGCTTTAGAAATAATAATGAAGTACAAAGATAAATCCAAGGCTGGTTATGTATTGCCATTTGCCCATAATCAAAAGAAATGGGATCTTAATGATCCGGAACAGTATCATTCATACTACACGCAACAAAATCGTGCTCAGGGCCGTATAAACCGTTTCCTATGGAAAGTCGGATTGCATTTTGGTCCCCTATCACCTCACTATCTATGCCTTCAGACGCACAGCTATAACGAAAGCATTGATTGATAACAATATGCCGGTTGCAATGCTTGCAAAGGTTGCGGGAACATCTGTAGCAATGATAGAACGTCATTACACCAACTACCTTGATGCCCTTGCGGCATATTATATTAATTGTTTCTCCGCTGAGAATGCGACTGACTATATTCAACCGTTCTTCATAATTGTGGTGTCCATACATAATGCACCCCAAAAGTTTTGTGTTCAACTTTTGGGGTGCACTTCACACGAGAGAAGGAGCCACATTACGCATAACTGCGCGTACAACAACAAAATTCGCCAAGGATTTTTGTATGGGCCATAATCACTCATTTAAAGTACCATTCTCCGGCTCAAACAACGAAACCTTCCAACAGTTCCGCGCCAGCCATCCCAGCATGACCTACGCCGAAGCAATCAGAGCATGGAAAGCCAAGAAGAGAGGTAAACACCTCAGCGATCCCAACACAATGGACTCCGGAGGCCCGCACCTCTAACCGCAATGCCACCGACAACTCCCACAGTAGTCGGTGGTATTTCCACATTAAACCCATATTTAATCATCTCACTGCCTCACGGCTTTTTCATTTAAGATAAAATAAAGCGTATACCTGCCCTTACCCGCTTCGGGCTGAAGCGGGTAATTTGTTGTATCTGTATTTCAGTTGTTTATCTCTTCGTTAAAATCTTATTTTTTTTCATTTTTGGCTTAAAAATCGCATTAGTCGGGTAAAGCTCATCGAGATATGTCTGATCAGTTCGGCCATGCCTTTATTCTTATCCGATTGTTTTTTGCGAAGTCCTTTCCATATTGAGAACACCGAGTAAACGATTCTCTGTATGGTGTCGAGGTTTCGGGCAGCTCTCGTCGACTTGCGTTTTATATTGTCCTGCTGAAGATTGTGGTCCAGTCCCCAATGCATGCTTTCTATCGACCAGTGGTTGCGTACGATGGTTCCGGGCTGCGGAGTATCCGTGGGCATACTGCTGACGTACAGGCGTTTTTCTGAGGTGTGTACTCCTGTTGACTTTTTGACTGTGGACGATTCATACTCTATGATGGTCATGTTTCCGCCCCATTTCTTCTTGTCTGCGATAATGTCCAGTCCGTCATATACGCGGTAGGTCCTCGTCTCTATCCTGCCGTGGGCCAGTTCGGGACCTTCTTCGGTGTAAGAATATACCGGTGTGTGTTCCACCAGCCTGTCCTCAATGCCGTATCGCAATGACGGCTGGTTGGCTTTAAGTTCTATCAGAAAGTCTCCGCCTTTCTTTCTGATTTTCTCGACAATGTCCTTCTGCATAGACATGGCGTCGGCCGCGACAATCTTTCCTGAGATATCTATTTTATCAAGAAGTATCGGTACGGCCTTTATCTCGTTGCTCTTTTCCTTACAAGCTTCGGTGGCTATTGTTATGCCGGTGTTGAACGAATAGGCCGAGACGATATCCGGGCTACGCCCGTTTTCCTGAACGGTGCCGCGCTCGGCCTTGCCGTCCACACAGACTATCTCCCTGTCACGACATGCATTAAACAGTTCGTTATGGAAGTTTTCGGCAAATGCCTGCATACTGTCCGCCATGGCCAGGTCATCGATGCCGTTCTCTACCCGGCAAAGGGTTGCCTCTGAGGGAATCCCATTCTTCAGCATCCCCATTTTACGGAGTTTATTAAGATTATCACTACTGTCCACTAAAAATGGACTGGGTTAAAAATTAAATAAATTCGGTTCAC
>CAMWJS010000118.1 GCA_947174635.1 uncultured Muribaculaceae bacterium | reverse complement strand
GCCGGGGTCTGCGCCCGCTCCGCGGTCTTCGAACCCCGGTTAATCACTGGCACGAGCCTCCGGCTCTCCGTAGGGGCGGCAGGTGTGGTTTGGTGGGCGGTAGCCGGGGCGGGGGCGTCTCGCCCCCGTGGATGGCGGTGAGGGGCGCATGGTTTGTGCGTTTAAATATAGCGCCTGATAATCAGGATGTTGGCGGATGCACGAGCCGTGCATCCCTACATTTTGGCGGCATTTCTCTGAGTTCTGCAGCGCCTTCGCAGCAATATTAAATTGAGACTGAGATATGAACCGCTTAGGTGTCGATAGGAGGGTGTTGTTTTCTTTTGATAAATACAACGACGCCGGAGTTTTTGTGGACTCCGGCGTCGTTATATCGTTTCCTATTGTCAGTGCAATTATTTTTTGCGACGGTTACCGTAGCGGCTCATGAACTTGTCTACGCGACCTGCGGTGTCGACGAGTTTCTGCTTGCCGGTGAAGAAGGGGTGGCTTGAAGAGGTGATTTCAAGCTTTACGAGGGGGTAGGTTACACCGTCAACTTCGATAGTTTCTTTTGCGGCAACTGTAGAGCGAGTGATGAAGATTTCTTCGTTAGACATATCTTTGAAGACCACTTCGCGGTAGTTGGAGGGATGGATATCTTTTTTCATAATCCTTTAGGAGGTTAATATCTGTTATTCAATACGTTATTATTACCGTTGGTAGGACGGTCTTTCGTAATGGCTTGCAAATTTACGCAAAATCTCCGATACTTCAAAGATTTTGCGTAAAAAAGTTTAATATCAATGGATTGTAATGTTGCCGGGCTGTCCGTATGCCGGGCATCCGGCAACATCGGTGGGGGTTGATTAGCGTTCGTATTCGATGAGGGGGGCGTCGGTGCCTACCACGTCGTCGGTGTTGACGAATACGCGTTTGATTGTCATGTCGGTTTCGGCTTCTACGTCGTTTTCCATCTTCATTGCTTCGTAGACGAGCAGGAGCTGTCCTTTCTTGACTTTGTCGCCTTTCTTGACGTTGACCGAGATGATGCGTCCGCCCATCGGGGCTTTGAACAGTTCGCCGGTGATTGGCTCGTCATCCTCTTCCTTTACTTCAACGGCTTTCTTTTCTTCCACTTTGGGCTCTGCTGCTTTTTTGGCTTCGTATTCTTCTTTGCGGCGATTGCGCAGGAAGGTGTTGGCAACAGTGGGGAGGAGGGCAAGGAGAAGTTTTTCCTCGGTGTTAGTGGCGAGGGGTGTGCCTCCGAGGTCGTCGAGGGTTGGGTTGGCGGGTTCGCGGTAAGCCGACACGTCGTAGGGGCGCTCTTCGGGCGAACCGGTGATCTGAGCGCGGAATTCGGGGTCGATAGCTACGGGCGTCTTGCCGTATTCACCTTTGACGAGCGATATGAACTGGTTGGACTTGTTGGTGTAGTCGGCGTTGCCCTTCTTGCGGTCCATTGCGAGGTTTACGGCCTGTGCGCCCACAATCTGGCTGGTGGGAGTGACGAGGGGCACGAGTCCGGCGTCGCGGCGTACCTTCGGGATGAGGAGCATAGCGTCGTCGAGAAGGTCTTCGGCGCCGAGGGCTTTGAGCTGCGCCACCATGTTGGAGTACATGCCGCCGGGCACTTCCGCTTCTTTGACGAGGAGGTTGGGCTTGGGGAAGCCGAAGTATGCCTCGATAGCGTGGCATGCGTCGAGGAGAGCTTCCTCGTTGCCGGCTTTGGCGGCCTCGATTGCTTTGTCGAACTGGGCGTCGATGTCGGCGGGAAGTGTGTCGGTGAGCGGGTCGAACTCTTTGGGGAAACGGTCCTTGTTGAGGTCGAATGCGGCGAGGTTCTTGCGCACGTTGTAGAGTTCTTTGCGTATCTTGCCTACGGCAGTCATGTCGGCTTCAACTTCGATGCCGAGTTTCTTGCAGAATACGTAGATAAGCTCGATGGCGGGAGCAGCCGAGCCGCCGCCGAACCACCATATATTGGTGTCGAGGATGTCGACGCCGTTGATGATTGCCATCAGTGACGATGCCAGGCCGTAGCCGGGAGTACAGTGGGTGTGGAAGTCGACGTCGACGCTGAGGTTGGCTTTGAGTTTGGAGATGATAGAGGCTGCACGCGAGGGCGTGACGAGGCCGGCCATATCCTTGAGAGTAATGATTTTGGCTCCGAGGGCTTCCATCTGTTTGGCTTTCTCGACAAAGTATTCGTCGGTGAATATTTTTTCAGGCTCGGCGGCTTTTTTGCCGAAGAGTTTGCCGAAGAATCCGGTTTTCTTTTCAACTTCGGCGGCTTTGGGGTCGACGGTGTAGCAAACGGCTCCGTCGGGGATGCCTCCGAGGCTGTTGATCATCTTTATGGAGTCGCGCACGTTGTCGATGTCGTTGAGGGCGTCGAAGATGCGCATCACGTTGAGTCCGTTGTCAATGGCTTCTTTGTAGAAACCTTCGAGCACTGAGTTGGGGTAAGGCACGTAGCCGAAGAGGTTGCGTCCGCGAGAGAGCGCTGAGAGGAGCGATTTGCCTTTCATGGCTTTGGAGATGGTGCGGAGACGGTTCCAGGGGGACTCGTCGAGGTAGCGCATCACAGAGTCGGGCACTGCACCGCCCCAGACTTCCATAATATAAAAGCCGGCATCCTCATATAAGGGGAGCAATAAATCGATATCTTTTTGCGGCATACGTGTGGCGAACAGTGACTGCTGACCGTCGCGCAAAGTCAAATCTCTGATTTTGAGTTTCTTATTCTCCATATCAATCTTTATTTTAAACAAGCCTTAGTGGCTTTGGTTTGGTTGATTGCAAAAGTAAGAAATTGGTTTTAATTAAAGAAATATTTCTTTAATTTTTTTTAATTGTTTCGGGGAGGGTGTGGAATCAGGTGTTGGCTTAGGTGGATACAATCGGCGTTTTGCGGAAGGCTCTATGGTGGGGGATAGGAGGACCAGTCGGACTGGTCAGACGAGTCGGACCTGTCTGACGTGGGCGGGGGAGATACCATAGACCGCCCTGCTCGGGCTTGGCTGATATGGTAGTTTGTAGTGGCCGGGGTCTGCGCCCGCTCCGCGGTCTGCGAACCCCGGTTAATCAC
>CAMWJS010000117.1 GCA_947174635.1 uncultured Muribaculaceae bacterium | reverse complement strand
AACCGCGGAAAGTTTAGTTCTGCAACACCCTCAATGGGCCTTATGGTCATTTATGTCGTTTGTTAAGATGAGCGGGCGGCGAACTGTTGTTTCGCCGCCCGCTCTGTTTATGTTGGTGTCGATTTTGTCGGCACTGTCATCAGGCGAGGAAGCCGAGGAGTACGCCGGCTGCCACGGCCGAACCGATTACGCCGGCTACGTTGGGACCCATCGCGTGCATCAGCAGGTAGTTGCTCGGGTCGTATTGCAGACCGAGGTTGTTGGAGATGCGCGCCGACATTGGCACAGCCGATACGCCGGCGTTGCCGATGAGGGGGTTGATTTTCTTTGACTTGGGCAACACGAGGTTGAACAGTTTGACAAAGCATACACCTGAAGCCGAGGCGATGATGAAGGCCATGAAGCCGAGGCAGAAGATGAAGATTGTCTCCTTTGTGAGGAATGTAGTGGCCTGTGTCGAAGCTCCTACTGTCATGCCGAGAAG
This sequence comes from uncultured Muribaculaceae bacterium, assembly GCA_947174635.1. Taxonomy (GTDB): domain Bacteria; phylum Bacteroidota; class Bacteroidia; order Bacteroidales; family Muribaculaceae; genus JAGBWK01. The sequence goes on along the minus strand of CAMWJS010000117.1, from coordinate 2,615 downwards.
GATGGTCACGATGTCGGTGAGGGCGTTTGACGCAGTCTTTGCAAGACGAGTTGTGACGCCGCACTCACGGAGCAGGTTGCCGAAGAAGAGCATGCCGAGCAGGGGCAGACCCGAGGGAACGACGAAGCAGGTGAGGAGCATGCCGACGATGGGGAAGATGATTTTCTCGTTCTGAGAGACGGCGCGGGCCGGTTTCATCTTTATCAGGCGCTCTTTGCGGGTGGTGAGCAGCTTCATGATCGGCGGCTGGATCACAGGCACGAGAGCCATGTAGGAGTAGGCCGATACGGCAATGGCTCCCATGAGGTTGGGTGCGAGCTTCGACGAAAGGAAGATTGCGGTGGGACCGTCGGCGCCGCCGATGATGGCGATTGCACCTGCCTGGTCGGGCAGGAAGCCGAGAGCGCAGGCAACCATGTATGCTCCGAAGATGCCGAACTGGGCAGCGGCTCCGATGAGCATCAGCTTCGGATTGGCGATAAGCGACGAGAAGTCGGTCATGGCGCCGATGCCGAGGAAGATGAGCGGGGGATACCATCCGGCGCTCACACCGTTGTAGAGGATATTGAGCACGGACCCTTGTTCGTAGATGCCTACTTCAAGGCCGGCGGTGGTGTTGAAAGGAACGTTTCCGATAAGTATACCGAAACCGATGGGGACGAGTAGCATGGGCTCGAAATTCTTCTTTATCGCGAGATAAATGAAGAACAAGCCGACCGCGAGCATGACAAAGTGCTGCCATGTGGCGTTGTAAAAACCTGTCAGATGCCAGAACTCCGTCAGGTTGCCGGTCAGAAAATCACTGAATGTTTCCATTGTAATTTGGTTTATTCAAAAGTGACGTTTTGATTATTCGAGGGTGATGATTGTGGTGCCTTCGAGCACTGAGTCTCCGGCATTGACGTTGATGGCTGCCACCTTGCCGTCGCGTCCGGCGTGGATAGCGTTTTCCATCTTCATTGCCTCGAGGATAGCTACGGTGTCGGATGCTTTCACAGTGTCGCCCACTTTGACGGTGATCTGTACGACTACGCCGGGAAGCGGAGCTTTGACTGATACGTTGCCGGCCGAAACCGAAGGCTTGCTGATGATTTTTTCGCCGGAAGTGGTGCGGGGTGCTGCCGACGGACGTGTTGCTTTGACTACGGTGACCGGTGTGCCCTTCTTCTCGAGCTCCACTTTGTAAGGTATGCCGTTGACTTCAACCTGGGCGATGCCGTTGTCGATGTCGCCGATGCCTACTTTGTAGGTGTTTCCGTTGATTTTATAATTATAGTGTTTCATTATTTTAGAGATGTGAGATTGTTAGCGTTTGGGAAGTTCACGCATAGAATAAATTTTGGAGCTCCAGGGTGAGTAGGCTTTCTTCACTTTGCTTATGGTGAGGATGGTCTGCTCGGTGTCGTGTGCGTCGAGATGCTCGTGGAGAGCCATGACAATTGCCGCGATTTCCTCGCCCGAGTCGTGGTCGGGACGGTCTTCGCGTGCCACTTCTCTGGGTGCCAGACCCTGCGACTTCATTTTGTTGGCACGTATGATGCGTGCACCGATTTTGCTGATGAGCATGAAGCAGAGGCAGAGTATGAGCAGGGCCGAGAATACGATGCACATGGCCATTATCGTCAGGGCGACACCGCTTTTGTCTCTTTCGTGGAAAGTGTCGACTTTTTTGTTGGTGTCCTTGATGACATTGTTGCTCGAGGGGGTGATATAGTTGGCTTCGGAGCCGTCGCGTATTTCCCAGTCTTCCGGGTTGTTGATACCACCTTCGCCGTCGACTTTACGTGCGAATGACTGTCCGGGCTGCAGGTCGGCGGGAATTATGATTTCGTCGATGAGAGTCTTGCAGTCGGCGTCGTAGATGGCGATGTAGTTCTCTTCGCCATCATTGAGGGTGAAGTTGGTGTGGAAAGTGCCGCGGGTGGGCATTCCGTCGGCCCAGAAGATGACATGCTGGCGCTTGGGGATACGTGTGTTGACGTCGCCCAGGGGCACTGCATACATTTTGGCCTTGTCGATTGATTTTCCTTGCACGGGGCGCTCTGTGGTGAGGTAGACGCTCGAAATCTCGAGAGGGGCGTAGGTGGAGTTGAAAAGCTCGATCCATGCGCCTTTCTCGCCGTAGTCGTCGACTATCGAGTTGGTGTTGTTGACCATCACCTCGTTGATGCGCAGTCCGCCGCGGCTCTGCGCTGCGGCCGAGAGGCAACCCATCACACCGACAAGAAGCAATAATAATGATTTTTTCATAAAAATAAGATGCTTTTACGGTCAGTGATGTGAGAATTACAGAGGTATGTTGCCGTGCTTTTTGGCGGGGTTGACCACTTTCTTGGTGGCGAGCTGCTGGAGGGCGCGGATTACGCGGAAACGGGTGTTGCGCGGTTCGATGACGTCATCGATGTATCCGTATTTGGCAGCGTTGTAGGGGTTGCAGAAGAGTTTGTTATACTCGGCTTCTTTTTCAGCGAGAACAGCTTTGGGATCTTCGGCAGCCTTTGCTTCCTTGGCGTAGAGCACTTCGACAGCGCCTGCACCGCCCATAACGGCGATTTCGGCTGTAGGCCATGCGTAGTTCATGTCGCCGCGGAGCTGCTTGCAGCTCATCACGATGT
>CAMWJS010000116.1 GCA_947174635.1 uncultured Muribaculaceae bacterium | reverse complement strand
CGGGGTTCGGAGACCGCGGAGCGGGCGCAGACCCCGGCCATAAACCCACCCGCCCGATAAGCCCGGGAGGGGCGGTTTGTGGTTGTAAACAAGCTGGTTACCACACTCCGCCCTTCCCGGGCTCAGGAGATGATTGCTACCGGTTACCCCGGTCTGCGCCCGCTCCGCGGTCTCCGAACCGGGGTTAATAGTAGACCCTCAAGCCTCCGGCTTTCCGATGAGGTTATGCCTAAGTAAACAGCGATAAATCGCGTCCCTACAATATAATACATTTCTTCGTCAAAACCGCATATATTACGGCTTATACGTGAACTTCACCGACTGCAACTGCGCCGGGTCGGAACTGTTGCCGTAGTATATTACATAATCGCCGGCGAGGGGAAGCATCTCCTCGTTGGCGGGGTCAAACCATAGGAAAGCGTTTTCGCCGAGCTTGAACTCCACCTTCTTCGTCTCTCCGGGGCGCAGGTCAACGCGAGCAAAGTCGCGCAACTGCATCGACGGCCCATCGACATCGGCCGGACGGCTCACATACACCTGCACGGTCTCCGTTCCCGCCATCTTGCCCTTGTTGGTCACCGGCACAGTAAGAACGGCGCCCTCGCGCTTTTTGTTCTTGACCTTAGCCTTGCCGATGCTGAAGTCGGTATAGCTCAGACCGTGGCCGAAATGATAGAGCGGTGTACCCTTGTAGTAACGGTACGTACGGTTCTTCATGCTGTAGTCAAGGAAATCGGGAAGCTCGTCGGTCGATGTGTAGAATGTGATCGGCAGCTTGCCCGACGGATTATAGTCACCGAAAAGCACATCGGCGATAGCCTCGCCGCCGGCCTGACCGGGATACCACACCTGCAGCGCGGCGGCAGAGGGAGCCGCCTCGTCGGTGATGGCAACAGCCGAGCCTGAATAGTTGACATAGACCACCTTCTTGCCGGCATCGCGAAGTGCGGCAAGTATGCGTCGCTGCGATGCGGGAAGCTCGATAATCTCACGGTCGCCGCCACGGAAACCCTCGACTCTGATGGGAGTCTCCTCCCCTTCGAGCTGCGGCGAGAGTCCGCCCGCGAAGAGTACCACGTCGACATCGGCGAACTGATCGACCACCGAGTCGATATCGAGTGTTTTCTGTCGGCCGAAGTCAATCGACAGCGCGTCGCCCGCAGTCTCGGTGCATGTATAAGCGATCTTGATATTGTAGGTCTTGCCGGCCTCGACCTCATATTTGCACGCCTCGGAGCTCTTCATGTTGACACCCCAGAATATACCCTGGCCGTTGATTTCGATCCAGAGCCAGCCTATCGACTGCGCGCTGAAAGCTATCTCTCCCGACTCCTCAGGCACAAACTTGGTAGTGAACTCCACTGCAAATCCGCCAAGAGGCACTCCGGGCGCCCACACCGTAGCTCCCGACGACGAGAACTTCAGCGGGTTGGAATAGATGCAGGTCACGTCGGGCTCACGACCCTTGTCGTTGGTGTTCCAGTAGCGGGCGTCAAAACCGGGCTTACCGTTGGAGGCCTGCGTCTGATTGAAGAAACTATCTATCACTTTGTCCGAGGTATGGTCAACACCCGGAATATACGTGAGCCGGTCGGCCGGTACGCGCTTGCTCAGAGCCGAGTAGAGCGTCGATGTGGCCGATGGGAAACCGTTGTAGTTGCCCCACTGCATGATGGAATCGTTGGCGTTCGGGCCTATAAGTCCTATTTTCAAATCCTTGGCGAGAGGGAGCGTGCCGTCGTTCTTGAGCAGCACTATCGACTCGTGGGTCATGCGGTCGGCAAGCGCCTTGTGGGCATCGGAGTCGATGACATCGGCGGGAATATTTGTCCACGCCACAAGCGCGTCATCATCCATTTCGCCAAGCTGATAGCGCATCTTCATCACGCGTATCGCCGACTTGTCAATCTCCTTTTCATCTATGATACCTTTGCCGACAGCGTCGACAAGCCATCCATACACTCCGCCGCACTCCAGGTCTGTGCCGGCACGCACGGCAGCGGCCGACGCATGGCTTTCGTCCGGTTCGGTCTGATGGCAGCCTCCGTTATAGAAATCGCCGATGGCGCCGCAGTCCGACACCACCACGCCGTCAAATCCCCACTCGTCGCGCAGTATGGTCTGCAACAGCTGGTTGCTGCCGCAGCAAGGTTCATCCTCATAGCGGTTGTAGGCACACATCACCTGCTTCACATCGCCATCCTCCACCAGCGACTTGAACGCCGGCAGATATGTCTCCCAAAGGTCGCGGGCCGGTATGTTCTTGGCATTGAACGAGTGGCGGCACCACTCCGGTCCGCTATGCACCGCATAATGCTTGGCGCACGCCATCAGTTTATAGTGGTTGAGCGCCTTGTCGCCGCGGAAATTGCCACCCTCGAAAGAGTCGCCCTGCAGTCCGCGCACCACGCTCAGTCCCATGCGCGACGTCAGATACGGGTCCTCGCCGTAAGTCTCGTGGCCGCGTCCCCAGCGCGGGTCGCGGTAAATGTTGATATTGGGGGTCCAGAACGTCAGCCCCTGATAGATGTTGAGCGGACCGGCCTTTTTGGCCTGCGTGTTTTTGGCGCGGGCCTCGTCGGAAATGGCGGTAAACACTTCATAAAGCAGTTCGTCGTCAAACGAAGCCGCCATGCCGATAGGCTGCGGGAACACCGTAGCGCGTCCGGCGCGTCCCACTCCGTGAAGCGCCTCGCTCCACCAGTTGTACTGCTTGATGCCAAGCCGACCGATAGCCGGCGACTGATGCTGCATAAGCGACACCTTTTCCTGCAACGTCATCTCCGACACGATACTCTCCGCCCGTTGCTGCGGGGTTGCCGTCGGGTCCTTATACACCTGTCCAGAAGCCGACAACACTGTCATCGCGCCCAAAATAGCAAAAATTTTACATTTCATAATTAAAATATGTTAGGATTGTTACAATTATACCCCAAATTTACAAAAAATCGGCAATTCCTTAATAATTACCAATTAATAAATCATATTATTTTATACAAAATAATGCAGAACCTATAGATAAGGGTTCTTGAATTCAGAAGATATTGCAAACTATAATTAGCGGTCAAAAGTCGAAAAGTCGCATTGTATCGCGGCCCAATGCTGTTTACTTAAGGAAATGATATCAGAGAGCCGGGAGGCTCGGGGGTCTACTATTAACCGGGGTTCGGAGACCGCG
>CAMWJS010000115.1 GCA_947174635.1 uncultured Muribaculaceae bacterium | reverse complement strand
GACTGAAAATTAAGTGTTTAATAGCATGAATTTAATTTTTGTCATCTACTAAAATCAACTGTAAAAAGAGAATGGCCGAATAGACTGTCATTGTAATGTACAATATCGCAGCTCCATCTAAAAGGAAAGGCTCTTTTGCCGTTAGTGTTTCCGCCTGTTTGTTTCAAAAGCCGTTGGCTTCATTCGATAATTGTTCGGGTCTTTACTTGCGTCATATCCCACTAACTCGGTTTTTCCAGAATACAATAGAGGCTTTATTTTCATACGTTTAACCGGCTCAATTCTAAACCGAGCGCGTATGTATCTATAAGAATGATTGCCGCCTCCATTTTGATTCTTCTGGCGAAAATGGTTAATCAATCCCTCCAGTGATGATGCATGGTAATCACAGAAAGGGCATTGCCACGCATCTTTGGGCCAATCTTTCTTCTTCATAATTATTCAATATTGCACCAGGCATCATTATCATCCATCAATGAACGAAATTGATGATTACATTCGTCGGTATCATCATAATATCTCGGTTTATTTCGTTCCTCAACATAATTTGTTGCTTCACATAAAATATCAGCGAAGCTATATTTATGATTTTTACTTACGACGTAACAATGTTCGATTAAATCATCAAACATTTTAACTAATTCCATACAATCTAACCCCTTATTCGCTAAAAACGAGGCTTTTTCCGCTGGATTGTCAAAAAGGTTTACCATTGACACATATCTTCCTAACTTATGACCCCTCTAAATTCATCTCTCAGATAGTATTCAAGGCCCCAATCTTCAACAAGAATTGAGGCTACTTCATACACTTTTTGCAATGAGTCAAAAGCGTAAAAATATTCAGTTATATCCTTCTTCATACATGCAAAGTTACTCATTTTTCGGGATATATGAACGAAAAAGAGTCGGTAAAAACCGACTCTTGCTGAGGATATGCGGGTTTACTCAGCTTCCGTCTCGCATCTCTTTGGAGACCTGCCGATGGGCGGTTGCCCGCATCCGGACCCATGCTAACGATTATATCTTATCGTGTACGAACCATATAATATCAGCGGAGTAACCATTCTTGGAATCTTTGTATTCCAATACATGTTCCCTGGTTTCTAAAAATTCGGCTATCTGAATAGCCGAAAATTCTTCGTACATATCACCTTGCATCTCCGACGAATACCACCACTCATCTGTTTTCAAAGCCTTTGCCATTTCTGCGACTATACCACGTATTCGTCTATATTCTTTTTCATCATAAATCCATAAGTCTCTTATGAAAAACGATATACACAGAAATAGCTTATTCTCTTTATCAACCTGAAAAAATGGCTCACTGATACTTATGCTTAACGGCTCAATATCGAGGTATAATCCATCATCATTATACTCATACTGCGGCAATGTCTTCCTTAGAAATCGTTCAATTTCTACGAGGGCATTAAAATGAAATCCGGGTTTCAGTATTACAGTAAGGCAATTCATAACGTCTGCAAAGTTACTCATTTTCGCTGAAATGAGTGTCTTTTAGCCCCAATAATTACAGAGGTAACTTCGTGGCAAAGTTAGTTTTGCCATGTCGAAAACCGCATATCACATTTCGCTTAAAGGCTACGTCGGAGGCTATGACTTCGACCGTAGCGACGTGGACGCCATTCTTGCCGAAAACGAGGACAAGCGCGTCAACGTCCTTATCGACTCGCTCGGTGGCTCGCTCGCTACCGGCCTCTCTATCTCTGCCGCCTTCCGTAACCACGGCGATGTAGCGGTGCATTTCGTCGGACTCAATGCTTCTGCCGCAACCATCGCTTCGCTCGGTGCGGCCCACATCTCCATAGATACCGGCGGCATGTATCTCGTTCACAAGTGTTCCACCGCCTTCTTTGAGTGGGGCAGTCTCAACAGCGACCAGTTCGCTACGCTCATTGCCGACTGCGAGAAGATTAAGGCCGACCTTGACAAGCTCGACCTCAATGTAGCCCAACTCTACGCCAAGAAGTGCCGCAAGCCTGTTGCGGATCTTCTCGGACTGATGAAAGTCGGCGGTTGGCTCACTGCCAAGGAAGCCCTCGACTGGGGCTTCGTCGATGAAATCACCGACCTTGAAGATGAACCCGCTCCGCGTCTGACCGACGCGCTCGCTTCCGCTATGGCCAACGTGGGTATGCCTATCCCGAATATCCCCCTTGCCGAAACCGACCGCGACGGTCTGTTCGGCAAATTCCTCACAGCCATCGCATCGCTTTTCTCTGCAAAGGCAGAGCGGCAAGCCGATAACAAACCATCCTCAAATCCCATTTCCACCGCAATGATCAAGACTTACACGTTCCTGTCGGCTATCCTCGCCGACAAGCCGCTGGCCGTCTCCAACGGTACAGCGTCAGTTACCGCCGAGCAGCTTGACGCTATCGAAAACGCGCTCGCTGACAAGGATAAGACCGTCAACGAGCAGAAAGCCGCTCTCGAAGCCAAGGATGCCGACATCAAGGCTAAGGACGCGACTATCGCCGACCTCCAGGCGAAGCTCGCCGCCAAGCCCGCAGCCTCGACCACTACTGTTGTCGAGCAGTCCAAGCCCGGCGAGAGGATCGAGCCCAAGACTGAGGCCGAGGCCTACTGCGAGACGGTCAACTCTGCCCGCAAACTCTACAATCTCGTCTAACATCTAACCCTACGCATACTATGGCAGGTAAACTTTCATTCACTCTCGCCCAGTATCAGGAAGCCGCGACCATCTACCGCAAAGACCTTCTCATGCTGCCGATTATCGGCATACAGGAGTCCCTGCAGTATATGACAGGCCGCCCCGGCATCCGATACAAGGAAGAGGTCGCCTCTATCAGCGGCGACGCTCAGTTCGCTCCTTACAAGCCTTCGCGCTCTCAGGACTTCAACCTCAATCTCGACTTCCGCACTCTGGAGACATACTTCGGTTCGGTTGTCGCCAAGTTCGAGCCTAACTCGGCTATCTCCACGCTTCTCGGTACCGGCGCGACCAAGGGCGACGGTCAGATGACCACGCCCACGGCGCTCCACGTGCTCGCCCTTATCGCCAAGGGTCTCGCCGAGCATCTGAACGATGCCCTGTGGAGCGGCAAGCGCAATCCCGGCGGCGATACCATCGCTGATCTCTTTGACGGTTTCGATACCATCACAGAGAACGAGATTGCCGCTGGTGCCATCGCTGCCGACCTCGGCAACTACATGAAGATTGACGAGGCCATCACTTCGGCTAACGCCGTCGATGTAGCCAAGTCCATCCTGTTCTCACTCGACCCGCGCCTCCGCAAGGAGGAACTGTATATGTTCTGCTCTCAGGACTTCGCAGACAAATACAACGAGGGCTATCTTATGACCCACGGCGGAATCTCGTACAACACGCAGTACGACCAGACTGCGGTTGAAGGCTCCAACGGTCGCCTCAAACTCATTCCGCTCTACAATAAGATGGACTCGAAGTTCATCCATGTTTGCCCCAAGTCCAACATGCTCGTCGGCTACGACCAGATGGGCGACATCGAGAACATCCTTGTCAAGGAGTATGAGCCGTTCATCCTCTCGTATATCGCCACTATGTTCTTCGGCGTTCAGTTCGAGTCCATCGACAAGCGACGCTTCAAGGCTATCGAAATCACAGTCTAACCCCAAACACCCATTCAGATATGGCTACAAAATGTACCTCTATCCAAAAGTCGCTCGGTTGGTGCCAAGGCACCCCCGAGCTTCCGGGTGTGAAGCGTCGCATATACTTCCTCGCAAAGTCGTTCATCCTCGGCTTCCCGCAGTTGCCGCGTGATGAACTTGGCCGCGCCACTTCGGCGATTCTCACCGGCGAGTTCACTCTTGCCGCTGATGCCAAGTGGAAGTATATCGACATTCTCCCCGACAAGTCG
>CAMWJS010000114.1 GCA_947174635.1 uncultured Muribaculaceae bacterium | reverse complement strand
GATCTTGCCGGTTTCAATCAGAATATTCCCAAGAATTATCATGACTCATGGACATTCCATCTCGGAGCGCAGTACAATCTCACCGACCGCTTCGACCTCCGTGCCGGCCTCATGCTCGACACAAGCCCTGTCGACAAGAATCATTATAATCCGGAAACTCCCGGCATGACTAAAATCGAGCCCTCGGTCGGCTTCTCATTCCGTCCGATCGACATGATTTCAATCGACCTCGGACTCCTCTACGTTGCAGGTCTCGGAGCCGACAACCGCAGCTGCACCTACAAAGACTTTATCCTCGGCGAACGCAAATTCGAGGCCGACTACAAGGTCTCGGCATTCTGTCCGTCGATAGGCGTGACCCTAAGCCTCTGATAATAAATAATAAATATATAATCATGAAATGCCCCGGCTTTGTCGGGGCATTTCAGTTTCGGCGAAACGGCAAAATATCAAAAAAGCATAAAACGCGGCAAAATTTTTATAATATGAACTTATTGCCGTACATTTGCAATTAGAAAATATACACTAAGATCAGGAATATGAAATTATTTGATGTCTACCCACTCTACGATGTGGAAATCGTTAAAGGTGTCGGCTGCCATACATACGACGCCGACGGACAGGAATATCTCGACCTCTACGGAGGCCATGCCGTAATCTCTATCGGCCATTCCCATCCCCATTATCTCAAGGCGCTCGCTGACCAGGCCTCACGCCTTGTGTTCTATTCCAACTCCGTGCAGAATTCTCTCCAGCACCGTCTCGCCGGGAAGCTTGGCAAGATATCAGGATATGACGACTATCAGCTCTTTCTCATAAACTCCGGTGCCGAAGCCAACGAAAACGCGCTCAAACTCGCGTCGTTCGCCACAGGCCGCAAGCGTGTCATCGCATTCGGCAAGGCTTTCCACGGCCGCACATCAGCCGCCGTAGAGGCCACCGACAATCCCAAGATAGTAGCTCCACTCAACGACAACGGACATGTCACCTTCCTCCCGCTCAACGACATCGAGGCTGTGAAGGCTGAGATTGCCAATGGTGACGTTGCAGCCGTAATCATCGAGGGGATACAGGGTGTAGGCGGCATACGCATTCCCGACGACAATTTCCTTCAAGAGCTCCGCCGTGTCACGGAAGAAGCCGGCGTTGTCCTCATTCTCGACGAAATACAGTCGGGCTACGGACGTTCAGGACGTTTCTTCGCCCATCAGTGGGCAGGCATACGTCCCGACATGATAACCGTAGCCAAAGGCATTGCCAACGGTTTCCCGATGGGGGCTGTGCTCATCTCCCCGAAATTCGCTCCCGTCTACGGTCAGCTCGGTACCACATTCGGCGGCAATCACCTTGCCTGCGCGGCTGCCACTGCCGTAATCGAAGTGATGGAAGAGGAGCATCTCGTTGAAAACGCCGATAAAGTAGGCTCATATCTTATGGAGAAGCTGAAGGAGATGCCCGGCATCAAGGAGGTGCGTGGCCGTGGTCTCATGATCGGTATAGAGATGGACTATCCCGTCAAAGACCTGCGCCGCAGCCTCATATTCGACCATCACATCTTTACGGGAGCTTCGGGCACAAACATAATCCGTCTGCTTCCGCCGCTTTGTCTCTCCATGAAGCAGGCCGACGAATTTCTTGCGCGCTTCCGTGCCGCCCTCGCTGTATAGCGTAAGATGAGGGTGTTGCAGAACTTCAAGACTCGGACGCACGACTCGTGTGTCCGAGTCTTGTGTTTGATAATCAATGTGTTGGCGGACGCACGGGCCGTGCGTCCCTACGTTTTGGGGGTATTTTTCTGAGTTATGCAACACCCTCATTTTATTGTCGGGCATGTCGGCTTGTTGACATGACTATTTGGAATATTGGGAGGATTGGGTTATATTTGTTTTTATAACTCAATCCTTCTTGATTATGTTGCCAAAAATAAAGGTCAATCTGCTGTTGCTGATAGTCATTGCTATTGCATTCGGCATCGGCTGCGGATTTTTCATGCCCGACTGGGCGGCGCGCGTGTTTCTGACATTCAATGCCATATTCGCGCAATTCCTCGGGTTCATGATACCGCTCATCATACTCGGATTCGTCGCTCCGGCCATAGCACATATAGGGCGCTCGGCCGGACTGATGCTTGTGGTGACGGTCGTTGTGGCTTATCTGTTCACCTCTATGTCCGGATTTTTCGCATTCGGGGTGGGAGAGTGGATATTTCCGTCGCTGGTGGAGCCGCGTCAATTGGTTGACGCGCCGTCGGCCATAGCGTTGACACCATATTTCAACGTTGAGATGCCGCCGCTCATGAGCGTGATGACCGCGCTTGTGTTCGCATTTGTGATGGGTATATGCATGGCCTATCTGACGTCGGGCGCGTTGCGTAAAGGCTTCAACGAGTTCCGCGACTGCGTGCAGCTCACCATCATGAAAGCCATCATACCGTTGCTCCCGATTTATATATTCGGTATCTTCCTCAAAATGACAATGGAAGGGGAGGTGGTGTCGGTGCTCGGTGCGTTTGCCGGCATAATAGGAGTGATTTTTGCAATGCATATTGTTTTGCTGCTGTTCCAGTACGCCGTGGCCGCACTGTTCGCGCGCCGCAACCCGTTTAAAATGTTGCTGACAATGATGCCTGCCTATTTCACCGCCCTCGGCACCCAGTCCTCGGCCGCGACAATACCCGTGACCTTGCGGCAGACCGTCAAAACAGGAGTGAAAGAGGATATCGCAGGTTTTGTAGTGCCATTGTGCGCCACCATCCACATGTCGGGGAGCGCCATGAAGATTGTGGCCTGCGCGCTTGCCGTCATGATAATGGAGGGAATGGCCTGGTCGACAGGCATGTTTGCAGGCTTCATAATGATGCTCGGCATCACAATCGTGGCGGCTCCCGGAGTGCCCGGCGGCGCTATCATGGCATCGCTCGGACTCCTCGCCTCCATTCTCGGCTTCAATGCCGACCAGCAGTCGCTCATGATAGCGCTCTACATCACGATGGACTCATTCGGCACAGCCTGCAACGTGACCGGCGACGGCGCCATAGCCCAGATAATTCAGGCAATATTCCGCCGTAAAAAAGTGAGATAAGCTTCTTTTCCAAGATGTTGAAGATCTCGGTAAAATGGGCTCAAGCCGAAATAACAGCGCATGGCAATATAATAATTCCAGGCTTTGTCTTGTGGGCTTTGCAGCACTTCGCAGTGTAGGGACGCACGGCTCGTGCGTCCGAATATTACCTCTGATAATCAAGCTGTTGACGGACGCACGAGCCGTGCGTCCCTACTTTTTGGAGGCAATTCTTTGAGTTCTGCAACATCCTCACAGCAATATTAAATTGAGGCTGTATTATGCACTGCAATTTAGGCTTGAGCCGTAAAATGCCCCCTCTACGGCGACCTGCATATTAATGCGTCATGCGTGCTTGTCGCAAGCACGCATGACGATGTTGTTTAGTATGAAAAATTATTGAGTGAGGATGTCAAATCAACATCATTATTTTTTAGTTTTGAACATCACCGGAAGGGTGTACCGGCAGTCGACGGCTTCGCCTCCTACAGTGCCGGGAGTCCATTTCTCCGTGAGACCATCTTTGAGAGCGCGCACGGCTTCAGCGTCGAGGGCTTCGTTGCCGGCCGACCGCACAATCTTGATATCGTCGATAGTGCCTTCTTTTGTTACGGTAAATGTAACTATCACATTTCCCTTGATATCATTTTCGGCCATATTTTCGGGATACTTGAGCTCGTCCATCAGCGCCTGGAGCATCGCAGCTTCGCCACCGGGATATTGAGGCAATGTTTCGACTGACCTGTACGGTTCGGACTTTTTGGGGGCAGTCTCGCCGGCTGCTTCTTTTTTAGTGCTGAACATTACCGGAAGCGTATAATAGCAGTCTACGGGTTCGCCACCTACAGTGCCGGGCGTCCATTTCTCGGTGAGAGCAGCTTTGAGGGCGCGGACGG
>CAMWJS010000113.1 GCA_947174635.1 uncultured Muribaculaceae bacterium | reverse complement strand
GGGCGCAGACCCCGGCCATAAACCCACCCGCCCAATAAGCCCGGGAGGGGGCGGTCTGAGGTTGTAACAAAGCTTGTTACCACACACCGCCCTTCCCGGGCTCAAGAGATGATTGCTACCGGTTACCCCGGTCTGCGCCCGCTTACTGGCAGTACACACCGGCCGGCAGGCGTCACCACGCGGAGAGCCGGAGGCTCGTGTATGTGATTAACCGGGGTTCGCAGACCGCGGAGCGGGCGTAGACCCCGGCCACTACAAGCTCCCATATCAGCCAAGCCCGAGCAGGGCGGTATGTGGTATCATCACCTCTGACACACCACTCTCACTCCCATTCCTTAATGACCCTAACCGACCTTAATGACCTTACCTACACCCCGTGTCCTCAAGTCCTCAAGTCCTCCCAGTCCGACAAGTCCGACCTGTCCCCGCTACCCCGTGCGGCTTCCGTAGGACGCCGGTTTACACCACCATCTCGGTTCCCACGTTGGAATCATCAGAGGGTGTTGCAAAACTTCATATTGTAGGGACGCACGGCTCGTGCGTCCGCTTGTAACATCTGATAATCAGATTATTAGCGGACGCACGAGCCGTGCGTCCCTACATTTTGGAGGCATTTCTCTGAGTTCTGCAACACCCTCCCCGGCTACCGCCCCGTCCGCCTGCTGTTTCTCCGGTTTTAAGATTTACTCGCTTATTTCCATAACGGCCGATTGATATAAAAGCGACAGGAGGCCGCGCATCAGCGCGGCCTCCTGATTATTGAGAGCTATTGTTTCAATTATTTTGCGGGAGCGACAGCTTTCTTGCTGCGGCGACGGTCGGTGATGTAGGCCACCGGAGCTGCGATGAAGATAGTGGCGCAGGTACCGATGATGACACCGAAGATCATTGCGAAGATGAAGCTGCGGAGCGACTCTGCACCGATGAAGAAGATGCTCAGCAATACCAGCAGGGTAGAACCCGAGGTCATGATCGTACGACCCAATGTCGAGTTGATTGACGAGTTGATGATATCGAAGAAGTTCTTCTTGGGATAGAGTGCGGTGTTCTCACGCACACGGTCGAACACTACCACGGTATCGTTGATCTGGTAACCGATTACGGTCAGGATTGCCGCGATAAATGTCTGGTCGATTTCCATTGCGAAGGGTAATATGCCCCAGAACAGTGAGTAGAAACCGATGATGGTGAATGCGGTGAACGCTACAGCTGCCAACGCACCGAGTGAGAAGGCGATGTTGCGGAAACGGATGAGGATGTAGATGAACATCGCGATGAGCGAAAGGGTCACTGCAATGTAGGCATCCTTACGCATGTCGTCGGCCACGGTCGGACCTACCTTCTGCGACGATACTATACCCTGGCTTTGGTCTGTGGTGGTGAAGTCCTTCAGGCTCATGCCCTCTCTCATGTTGGGCTGGAGAGCGGTGTAGAGCTTGCCTACGATTTCGTTCTCGGCAACTGAGTCGGGTTCTGCAATCTTGTAGTTGGTTGAGATACGCACCTGATTGTCGCCCTCGATTTTGATAACCGATACCTGAGCGCCCTCGAATGCGGGAGCGATGCGGGCCTGGAGCACGTCGGGTGTCTCGTTCTTGTCGATCTTGTCAAGCATGACTACATAGTTGCGTCCGCCCGAGAAGTCGATACCCTGGTTGAGACCGCGGGTGAAGAATGAAATCAGCACGATTGCCACCATGATGCCAACCACGAGGAAGCTGACTTTGCGCTTGCCGAGGAAGTTGATGTTGGTGTTGTCGAACATCTTGCGTGACAGACCGGTGGTGAAGGTCAGACGCTCGAAGCATTTCTTCTTCGCTCCGAGGATGAAGATGATGCGGGTCAGATATACTGCTGTGAAGAACGAGCAGGCGATACCGATGATGAGTGTGGTGGCGAAGCCCTTGATAGGACCTGTACCGTACATCAGAAGGATGACACCGGTGATGATTGATGTCAAGTTGGAGTCGAAGATTGCCGAGAAGGCGTTTGAATAACCGTCGGCGATGGCGGTGCGGGCGTTCTTGCCTGCGCGGAGCTCCTCTTTCGTACGCTCGAAGATAAGTACGTTGGCGTCGACTGCCATACCGAGCGCGAGCACGATACCGGCCATACCCGACAGGGTAAGCACTGCCTGGAACGAGGCGAGGATACCGAATGTGAAGAAGAGGTTGAGGATAAGACCGAAGTTGGCCACGAGACCGGGGATAACGCCGTAGTAGCTTATCATCAGTATCATCAGGAGCACGAGTGCCACGATGAACGATACGATACCCTTGTCGATGGCTACCTTGCCGAGCGACGGACCGATTACCTCGGTCTGGATGGGATCTACGCGGGCGGTCATCTTACCGCTCTTGAGTACGTTGGCGAGGTTCTGGGCTTCCTGTACGTCGAAGTTACCGGTGATCTGTGAGCCTCCGCCGGTGATTTTGTCGTTGACGCGGGGTGCTGAATATACTTCGTCGTCAAGTACGATGGCTACGGGCCAGCCTACATTGTCGCCGGTCACGCGTGCCCATTCCTTGGCGCCTTCGCTGTCCATGTCCATATTCACTACCTGAGTGTTCTGGTTGCTGTCGAAGTCGGCGCGGGCGTTGACCACGTGGTCGCCGTTCATGGCGGGAACGCCTTTGTTCGACTTGAGCGCGTAGAGCGCGAAGTATTCTGCCTTGTTGTATTTTTCGGGGATGTGTGCCCAGCGGAACTGGATACCGTCGGGACGGAACTGTGAGTATTCCGGCGCGCGGAGTATCTGGCCTACTGTGGCGGTGTCCTTCGGCTGGAAGTAACCTACCACGGGGTTGGCCATGTGCAGGCCTTCTTCCACACGGGCTACCTCGTCGGTCACACGACCGCGGGCATCCTGTTTGTAGATGAGGTTTTTCGACAGACCGCTGATCTGTTTGCCTGCGGCTTCGTCGATGCGGCCGAGCGCGCTGCGCACGGTGGTGCCGAATTCATCCTTGTATGATGCAAAGAACTGAAGCTTGGCCTGACGCTGGAGCAGGTTGAGCATGTCATCCTTGTCCTTGACGCCGGGGAGCTCGAGGAGTATCTGGCCATCCTTGCCCTGGAGCACCTGGATGTTGGGCGATACCACACCGTAGGCGTCGATACGTGAGCGGAGCACGTTGGTGGCCGAGTTGTCGACGCGATCCTTGATTTCCTTCTTGAGGGCGGAAATCACTTCGCTGCGGTTTGAGTTGGCCTTTATGCCGTCGACGGCGAATACTTTGCTGAGGTTGGCGTTGGGGGCCAGCTTCCGGTATTCGTCGTAGAACATACCTACGTAATCGATTTCGGGACCGTTACCCTCAATCCACGATTTCTGTGCCTTGTCGGCTACCTCGAGGGCTTTGTTGAAATCTTCGTCGGGGGCTCCGTCTTTCATGGATGAAATGAGGTCATGGAGCGATACCTGGAGCAATACGCTCATACCGCCTTTAAGGTCAAGGCCGAGGCCGATGCTCCATTTCTGTACTTCGCTGAATGTGTAGCCGAGCCATACGTTCTCATTCTTGATGGAAGTAAAGTACTCCGCTTTTCCTTTAGCGAATGCCTGGGGGTTATTCTCTTCCGGACCTGCCACTTTGGCTGCGTACTCCTCTGCCTTGCTCTCATGATGGCTCGACACGAGTGTGAACGAGAGGTAGAACAAGCAGATCAGCACCAGGAAAATAGCAATGACTCCGGCGATAATGCTCCCTAAAGTTCCTTTGCTTTGCATGTGTTGATTTGTTATATTTAACTGGTTATTAATTAATTTTCTATCAATAGCGTATGCAACTGACGGGGTGCTCAGCTCCCACTCAGTTGCCTTACTTTTTCATATTTCCGCCCCGTCAGGGGCTGTTTTTCAGCCTGCAAATATACAAATATTATCGAAAATATCCAATATTGACTTCGCTTTTTTATTTTTTATGATTTTTAGAGCCGGTTCGACAATAAATGTTAAACGCAGAGCCGCATATCATGGAGTG
>CAMWJS010000112.1 GCA_947174635.1 uncultured Muribaculaceae bacterium | reverse complement strand
ACCGCTCACCTCGACACTGCCAGTGTCGCGCTCTAGCCAGATGAGCTAATACCCCTTTTTGCGTGGCAAAGTTAGTGATTTATTTTTTGCCGTGCAAATTTTAGCGCGGTTATTTTCACCCGATTTCTCAAAATTTAAATGTAAAAATATATAAGGCGGTCGAGATATTACTCCGCGGCCGCCTTTATGCTGTCTTGAACGTTTCGGTATTTTATATCGACAGGCGACGGAGCGTGTCGAGAAGGTCGCGGTTGATGGGCTTTTCCTTCTTGATGGCGCGCGTAAATGGCACATAGACGATTTCATCGTTTTTGATACCGATCATGACATTGCGCTGGTCGTCCATGAGCGCGTCGATGGCTGCGGCACCCATGCGCGATGCAAGGATACGGTCGTAGGCTGTCGGAGAGCCGCCGCGCTGCAGATGGCCCAGGATTGACACGCGTACGTCATAACCGGGATACTCATTCTTCACACGCTCGGCAAGCCCCATGGCCCCGCCGGTGACCGGACTTTCGGCCACAAGCACGATTGAAGAGTTCTTGCTCTTGCGGAAACCGTTCTGGATGAGTTCGGCCAACTGGTCGACCTGCGTTGATATTTCAGGGATAATGGCTGCTTCAGCTCCGGCCGCAATGGCTCCGTTAAGGGCGAGGAAGCCGGCGTCACGGCCCATGACCTCGATGAAGAACAGGCGCTCGTGCGAAGTTGCGGTGTCGCGGATTTTGTCGACACAGTCCATGATGGTGTTGAGGGCGGTGTCATAGCCGATTGTCGAGTCGGTGCCGTAGAGGTCGTTGTCGATTGTGCCGGGAAGGCCTATGATCGGGAAATTGAATTCGTTGGCGAAAATACGTGCGCCGGTAAGCGAGCCGTCACCGCCTATCACCACAAGCGCATCTATATGATGGCGCTGCATCACGTCATAGGCAAGCTGACGCCCTTCGGGAGTCTGAAACTCCTTGCATCGGGCAGTTTTCAGTATCGTGCCCCCCATCTGAATGATGTTTGACACATTCTGTGTGTGGAAGTCGACAATCTCGTCGGCTATAAGTCCGCGATATCCGCGATAGATGCCCTTGACGTTGAGCCCGCAGTATATGGCCGAGCGGGTTACGGCACGTATGGCGGCGTTCATTCCGGGGGCATCGCCTCCTGATGTCAAAATACCTACAGTCTTGATTTCTGCCATAATCAGGTGATGTTTGATGTTGTTGTGATATTGAATTTTGACAAAGATAACAATTTTTATTAAGTTGGTCAAAAAAAAACGCACCTATGCCCGATACTTGCACACCCTGCTTGCACACCCTCTCCATGCCTCTGTCAAAGCTCCTCTCACTCACTCGTCGAGCGAATAGTTCAGAAACTCTATAAAAGGCGAAATCCTACTGAACCGCTCGGCCACAATCTCGGGCCACGAAGGGTCAAAAAACAATTCGGGAGCTACGGGAGCGAAACGTCCGTAATCCTTCATGCGCAGATAATGGGCCTGGGGATGGTTGCGGTCGTAACCCTTGGGCACAGTCTTGAGCGTGGCGCCATACCACTGCGGAAACGCCGACTGCAGCGACGGCGAGTTTACTATCCCCTCAAACTCCTCTATATTGTCGACAATCGCACTGCGTATCTTGCGCAGCATAGCGCTGTCCGGACACCACATGCCCCCGTACAGCCCGCTCTCGTCGGCACCGTCCATATGCAGGTAATAGCAGGCCCTGCGGGTCGATTTGCCGTATGGGCTGAATGCCGCCGAGAAATAAGTCTTGAACGGAGTCTTGTCGGGAGAAAACCGGGTGTCGCGGTATATCCTGTAGGCCGAAGTCTTTGCCGTAAGATGCGACAGACGCGGCTCCCAGGCCGACATATACCCTATCAGACGGTTGATATCCTCTTCCCAGAGCTGACGAAGCTCGGTGTAAAGCGGCTTGTGGGCCGCAAACCATTCGCGGTTGTTATTGGCGGCCAGCTGCCCGAGAAATTCATAAAGGCGAGGCACGTAATTCGTCGTATTCATTTTATATCCTCCCAATCGACATCAGTGATTTGTGGCTCGGGATTGACTCTGACAGAATGTGCCGTCTCATCCCCATCGCCGGGCGCTGCCGGAAGCTCCTCAAAATTTACATACTCGCCGACATTGCCATCAATCTTCTTGCGGCTGCCGCCGGGTGACGACCACCCCGCCTTGCGCGGCCGTCGGCCGTCGGCACGCTCCCCCTGCTTTGCATAGATATCGCGCATGGCATTACGCATCTTACGGCGCACCGTGTACACCGTAAACGCAACACGCAACAGAGGTATTACGAAAAATATTATAAACAAAAGGAGGAGAAATGTACCCATTCCCTAATCGAATATAAACAGATTAATCAGTAGTAACCGTAACAATACGCTGCAGCACCGATACAACTATGTAGAGCAAAATCGTTGCCGCAAAGCCTGCGACACCCAGAGTGGCTACAAATATTACCGCAGCAGCAATCACTACATAACGTACAATATTATTGCGAAACGAGAAATCAGACATCTTGAGCGAGAACATCGGCAGATTGCTTACCATAAGCAACCCCACAAGCACTATCACCGCCACCGTAATGCCGAGAGTCGGATTAAGATGCCCCTGCATCATCGCACCCACAACTCCTATCCAGAAAATAGCATTCGCCGGTATCGGAAGCCCCTTGAAAGTAACAGTCTGCGAATCGTCGACATTGAATTTCGCAAGACGCAGAGCACCCATCAGCGGAATGAACAATGCAATGTAGCTGCACCATCCGGCTCCGGCCAGAAGCAACACATTCATCAGCAACAAACCGGGCGCCACACCGAAACTGACAAGGTCAGACAGCGAGTCAAGCTCCTTGCCGATACTTGACTTGGCATTGAGCAGACGGGCCACCGCACCGTCAAGAAAATCAAACAGAGCGGCAGCACCCATCATAATTGCCGACCACTCCCATCCCTGCAGACGGTCAGTGACATCCATAGGATGAAAAGCGAAAATAATCGCCACACACCCCGACAACAGATTCAGGAGTGTAATGCAATTGGGCACCATGCTTACTATATTGCGTATCATTTCTTATTCTCAGGATGAAGGCGACCGACGAGAGTCAGGCCACCAAGTGTTTTATCACCAATTTTTACAAAAATCTCTGTTCCAAGCGGCAGATAGAGGTCAACACGCGAACCAAACTTGATGAATCCCATGTGGTCCTCGATATTGGCATCGTCGCCCGGCTCGGCATAGGTGACAACACGCCGCGCCATGGCTCCCGCCACTTGCCGCATCAGTATCCGCTGCCCCTCCGGAGTCTCAATTACCACAGTCGAGCGCTCGTTCTCCTTGCTCGACTTTGGCAGATAAGCCGCCATAAACCGGCCGTTGTGATGCTTGGTGAATATAACCTTGCCGTCAACCGGAAACCAGTTAGCATGCACGTTGAACACGCTCATGAACACCGACAGCTGGATTACACGCTCGTGGAGGAACTCATCCTCAAACGTCTCCTCAAGAGCCACCACCTTACCATCAGCCGAAGCCACCACCGCATTGACAGGGTCGCCCTTGAAATGACGCCGTGGCGAACGGAAAAAATTCAACACCAGAAGGAACAACGTTCCCGATACTGCCGTTACAACAATCGGCAGAGCCACAAGGTTCTGAAACGTCAGCCACAAAGGCACGTTAATGATAATAAGTGCCAGCGCCAATATCACCAGCAGGTTGTTGCCTTCACTATGTATCTTGACTCTCATCTACAGAAAGAAATTCGTAAAATTAGAAAAATAATAAGCCTGTGGATATAAGCTTGCGAAGCCAAATCAAAGCTTACGTAAAACGAATAATATATCCAACAATATATCCAATAATATATCCAACAAAGATAATTCTTTTTTTTGAATATCCCCTAATCAAGCATCATCATAAATGGGAAAAAGATATAAAAAAAGGGCATGCGTTTCTATTTGGGTTCCACTTGCGGCGAGGGCGGCTCGCCCTCGCAGTTCAAATAGCAGAGAGCCGGAGGCTCGAGGGTCTACTATTAACCGGGGTCGAAGGGACACGCAG
>CAMWJS010000111.1 GCA_947174635.1 uncultured Muribaculaceae bacterium | reverse complement strand
TGGGCTACCCCATGCAGATCAAGATCAACTTCCTCTGCCGCGACTCTATCCTCGCCGCTCCCCTCTGCCTCGACCTCGTGTTGCTGAGCGACCTCGCCGCCCGCGCCGGACGCTACGGCATACAGCGCTTCCTCAGCTTCTTCCTCAAGAGCCCGATGCACGACTACACCAAGAACGAAGTGCCCGTCAACCACCTCTTCCAGCAGTACATCATGCTCAAGAACGCCATCCGCGAAATGGGCGGCTACAAAGCTGACGAGCCTATCGACTAATCAGCCGACAACAATAGTCATAACGAACGAAAAAATCCCGCAAATTGCGGGATTTTTTCGTTATTGGATATTTTAGCTATTGGATATTTTTGACCTGAAAGACCTCAAGCCGGCAATCAGGCGAAACGTCGCGCCAACTCCGAGAGCTTGGCAATGCGGTGGAGAAACTCCTTGCACGAATAAGGCTGCAGTATATAGTCGCTCGCTCCGGCATTGAGCGCACGCACCACATTTGAAGTCGACGAAACATCGGCAACCACAAGTATCGGAATTCCCATCCCCACCGGCGTCTGCTTTATAATCTCTATCGCATGGAACGTCGAAGCATAGCCGGCAGTCACATCGACAACTATACACTTCACATCGACATGTTCCAGCTCCATGAACTCCTCAAAAGTCTTACATATATATACACCGTAACCGTCATTATGCAGATACTGGCGGAGCACATCGCACACCTCGTCATCCTTGAATGAAATTATTATATTTCCTTTGACAGCTATATCGGTCGGAATCTCTTCTTTAAATAATCTTTGCATTATATCGGAGGAAATTGTGTTGTATTTCCGGCGATAAAAGTAGAAAAAAGTTACCACCCGCCGAAATTAGTAATTAAATTGTATCAACAATGTGTCGCTATCTTAACCATGCCACCGCTTTGTAACGCAAGGGTAATGATATAGCCATTTTCCCGACATCCAAAGCCCTCGGAAGACACCCGCCGCCCGCCCCTCCCACTCAATACCGGCCGACATCGGCCGCTATAAAGATACGCGCTCGCCACCTCTGCCGCACATCTACCACAAAAACAGCTTCGGGTTAACAATATTTCTACAAAATTTTCATATCTTTGCACAAAATAACGCACACGGTATATAAACACACCTATATATCACGCACACAATATAATTACTATAAAAAAACCAATCTTATGAGAAAACCATCGACGCGGCAACTCATGCATGCGCTAAGCACAGCAATTGTCGCAACCGGAGCCGTAGGCTGTGTAAATCACGACTACGACCTCTCCGAAGACATCGACCTGACAATCAGTCTCGGAGGCGACAACCTGACCGTGCCCGGCAGCAGCACCGACCTATTGTATCTTTCAAAAATCCTCGACCTGGAGGAAAACAGCTCAATCAAGGCTGTAGAAAACGACGGACAGTACGGACTGGCTAAAGGCGACTACGTCCTTATTCAGGAAGGCAACTCCTCTCCGTCATATTTCGATGTCCCCGAAGTCTCGCTCGGACACATCGACGGAAGCACATCGACCACCGTTCTCCCTGAGTTCTACAACGTCGGAGGAGCCCCCAAAGTATCCCATCCGACCGACATGATCAACAACACCATCAGCCTCTCGGACGACGATATCACCCTCGACCTCGTATCACTCGAATCGGCCGACCTCGACGTCAGCATGGAACTGAACGTGCGCTACACATCATCCGATTTCAACGGCACCGCATATATCGAGGAGGGCTACACCATAACATTCGACGAATGCTGGACAGTGGAAGTCGGCGACGAAGCCACTGCCCGATTTCTTGAAAACGTCGACCACCACACCCTGCGCTTCAGCCGACGCTACGGCATCTCTTCCGGCAACGGACTTTCGGCTCGCGTGCGCCTTACCGAAGTCGATCTCACCGGACTCCCCGAAGGACAGGGACTCTACGCCCCCGGCCGGTTTTTCATTGAGAACGGAGTCATCTCATCAGGCGACGTAAGCCTCGACATAGCCGACCTCCCCGCCGGCTCACGCGCAAACATATCCGTCATATCCGAGATCTCGGTATCCGAAGCCACCCTGCTCAAAGTACGCGGCATCGTCGACCCCAAAATCGACATCTCCGACACGCGGTTCAGCATAAACGACATCCCCGACTTCCTCAGCGAGCCCGACAACCGCCTCGACCTGAGCAACCCGCAGATAACGTTGAGCATAACCAACAATTCACCCCTTGCGATATCGCTCAGCGGACAGCTCAGCGCCTACATCGACGGCTCTCAGACCGCCGCCATCGGCATCGGCGAAACCTACGGCACCGCACCGGTGATAGCACGCGCTAACAGCACTACCGACATCGTCATCTCCCGCACCGCAGTCGAAGGCGCCGCAGACAACATCATAATTCCCGACCTCGCCACCCTGCTCCACACCATCCCCGACCTTATCGTATTCCACGACGCCGGAGCGAAAGCCGTAAGGGAAGTGTCGGAATACACACTGGGCAGCACCTACACCTACGACTGCAACTACACCGCCGTGATTCCTCTCGCCTTCGGCGACGCCATGCAGCTCCACTACACCCACACCGAGGATGATTGGGACGAGGACCTCGAGAAATACAATTTCAACACAGCCATCGTGACAGCCGACGTCATCAATACCATACCCCTCGACATGACTGCGACGGCAATCGCCCTCGACACTCGTGGCGACGAGTATCCAACCATCGATGTCAGCGTCGACGGAACCGTCGCAGCCGGAACAATCGCCTCACCATCGACCTCCCGTCTCACCATAACGCTGAAATCGACCGGCAAAAACATCAATGGCCTCGACGGCGTGCAGCTGCTGTTCGACGCCACCGGCAATGACAGCTTCACCGGCATAAACCTCAACAAAGAGCAGGCTGTCAGATTTGAAAACATCAGAATAACACTCAAGGGAGGCGTACTCGTCGACCTCAACAACTAACCAGTCATGATCTCAATAAAGAAACTCACCATAGGCTTCGCCCTGTCAGCCATAATGCCCGCTGTCGCACAGGAAGCACCCCGCTCGGCCTACTTTCTCGACGGATACACATTCCGCCACGAGCTCAACCCCGCATTCGCCGGCGAACGCAACTACATTTCCATCCCCGCCCTGGGCAACTACGACCTCGGCGTGCACTCCAACGTTGGCGTCAACACGTTCCTCTACAAGACCGAGCCCGGCAGCCCCTACAAACTCACCACATTCATGAGCCCCACAGTCGACGCCGCCACATTCCTCGACAAACTCAAGGATAACAACCGCATCAACGGCAACGTCGACATCACCCTTCTTTCAGCAGGATTCAAGGCATTCGGCGGCTTCAACACCATCTCGGTAGGTGTCAGCTCCGAACTCGGCGTAAACCTGCCCAAAGACCTCTTCACCTTCATGAAAGTGGGACAGACAGGCCCCGACACCCGCTACCGGCTCAATGACATAAAGATACAGGCATCGGCCGTCGCCGAAATAGCCCTCGGCCACAGCCGCAGAATCAATGACCGGCTCAACGTCGGAGCCAAACTGAAAGTGCTCCTCGGCCTCGGCAACGCCACCGCCGACATAAGCCGGATGGATGTAGAGTTCGGCTACGACAAGTGGCAGATACAAGCCGAAGGACAACTTAAAATGTCGGCCGGAAAAGGACTATATGTACCCACCAAGCAGGAAAGCGGCAAGGAAATCAAAAATCCGGGCGACGCCGACCTCATCGAATGGGGCGACATCAGCTATGACAAATTCGGACTTTCAGGCTTCGGTCTCGGCATCGACCTCGGAGCCACCTACGACCTCCTGCCCGACCTGCAGCTCTCGGCCGCCATCAACGACCTCGGTTTCATGAACTGGAGCAACGCCGTGACCGGACGCACCGGCACCGGCACTTGGACATTCGACGGATTCAGCAACATAGCCGTCGACGACTCACAGCCGGGCTACGACGACAACAAACTCGACGAACAGTTCGACCGTCTCTGGGACGACATGCAGGATGTCATCAACATCCACCGCGAGAAAAACGGCTCAGGCAGCTACACCAACGCACTGCACGCCACACTGCGCCTCGGCGCCGAATACAAAATGCCGTTCTACCGTAATCTGACCGGAGGCTTCCTCTTCTCGTCACATTTCGCAGGATGCTCCTCCTGGACCGAAGGCCGCTTCTTCGCCAACGTCAAACCGGTCAAATGGTTCGACGCCACAATCAACTACGGCGCTTCGACCTACGGCTCATCGTTCGGCTGGATGCTCAACTTCCACCCCAAAGGATTCAACTTCTTCATCGGAAGCGACCACCAGATTTTCAGCGTCACGCCCCAAGGCCTTCCCGTAGGCAAAGCTACAGCCAACATCAACTTCGGCTTCAACGTGACATTCGGTTCCTGACGCACCATCACACCCTATTATAGATAATCTTAATTCGACAGATCTGCAACGCCCTCAAAACAAGTATATGGTGGGCGTTGCAGATCTTGCTTTTCCCCGGCCGAAAAACGCGGCGACAACTTAGAGAGTGTCTCATAAATTGCAGCATTTCACTAAATTCACCAAATTTTTTACTAAATTTCAATGGCTACCAATAAAATTTCACCGAAAACTCTTGCATATTAAAAAAAATAGCACTACATTTGCAACGCAAAAGCCGATAAGCCCGTAAAAAGGCCGAAAGCAAATGCAAAAAACTGCTTCAGTAGCTCAGTTGGTTAGAGCACCTGACTGTTAATCAGGGGGTCGTTGG
>CAMWJS010000110.1 GCA_947174635.1 uncultured Muribaculaceae bacterium | reverse complement strand
CCGGGATACTGAGGCAAGCTTTCGACTGTTTTATGCGGCTCGGATTTTTTTGTGGCAGTCTCGTCGGCCACTGATTCGGAGGGCAATGCTTCAACCTCTTGCGCGGGAGCATAATTTTCAGTAACTTTGTCGTAGCTTACTTCTGCGACATGCTTGATTGTCGACGCTACGGCAGGAAAGTCTGTCATCGCTACCGCGAGCATGGCTGCGGGCAGCAGTGCGGCTGCACAAAGGTGGCGCACTCTACTTGATTTTGTTTTCATCATCATGGTTAAACGGTTTTTAAGTTGACTATGATTCAGACTGTTGGCTATGGACTGGAACCCCGGGCCGACAGTCTTTCTTATTAATAACATCTGGTAGTCAGAGGCTTTGATGCCCGAACTCAATATGCGGCGGTCAACGTCATATTCATGCACGGCACTCAGCTCGCGGCGCATGAGATACGCCACCGGGTTAAACCAGTTGAATATGATGAATAGTTGTGCGAAAATCAGGTCGATGCTGTGGCGGTTGCGGATATGTGTCAGCTCGTGCTCTATTATGAGACTGTTGTCGGCGTCGGCCGACGATACCACGAGATAACGTCCCCAGCTGAAAGGCGACACTGTGGTCTCGGCGATGACTATTACCGCGCCGTCAATTGCCCGTTTCTCGCCACGACGTATTATGCGGAACATGCGGGCGTAGGAATATACTGTCAGGGCTGTCACTATAGCCATGCCGGCGATATATATCAGAGGTATGGCGTGCCAGATGTCAGTTTCGTTCCCGTCAGGGGCATCGAGCGCTACCGCCGAGACTGCGCCCAGTGTCACGCCGCCTGCTGCGGCTGTGCCTGCCGATGAAAACAATCCTGCAACGAAGTGGCCTGCCGGTATGGCAAGAAGCGCTATAGCGTAGCATGACAGGAGCACCACGCGGTTGAAGCGGTAGAATGTCGCGTTGGCCAGCAGGCTCTTGTACACAATGTACTCGAGTACCAGGATTATGGCTACCGACATCGAGTATGCTGTTAATGTTCCCATATCGATTATTTTTTCTCTTTGTTCTGCTCTACAATTTTGATAAGCTCTTTAAGTTCGTCGACCGAAATATCTTCATCTTTGATAAAAGATGATACGATTTTCATGTACGAATTGTCGAAAAAGCGGCGTATCACACCTTTCATCGTCGATTTGCGGTACTCCTCGATATCTATGGCCGGAGAGTAGGCCAGCGAATTTCCGACTTTCTCCCTTGTCAGATAGCCCTTTTTCTCGAGTATATGCACGTATGTGCTCACGGTATTGAAATGGGGTTGAGGCTCGGGATAGAGTGCCACAACATCGCGGATGGCGAGTTTGCCGTTTTGCCAGAAGAATGTCATCACCTCTTCCTCTTTTTCTGTAAGTTTCGGTATAGTGCTCATCTCTTTAGTTTTTTATTTTACGTTTGCTTTGTCTAACTAAGATTTTAGTTTCTGTGGCAAATATACAACTAAGATTTTAGTTTGCAGGTAAATTTACATATTTTAACACTAAATTTTTAGTTTCTCGGAATACTCTAAGGAAATACCCCGTCAGATATGTTTAATAATGCCGGCAGGGGAGGAGGGTGTTGCAGAACTCCAAAACGTAGGGACGCACGGCTCGTGCGTCCGCAAAACAGCGCTGATTATCAGTCTTTTACCGGACGCACGAACCGTGCGTCCCTACATCGCAAACCGAAATTTTGGAGTTCTGCAACACCCTCTTTTTCATTGGTGGTGTCGGGGCCGTACGTCTATGGCGGGGTGCGGGCTTAATCGAAGCTGGAGCTTTTTGGACGCTATCGTCGGGCATGTTGCGTCTTTAAAATGTTTATGTTATATTTGTAGTCTAAATTTTATAATGTGCTTATGTCAGTAAATAAGGTTATTCTTGTCGGAAACGTGGGGCGAAAACCGGAGATAAGGTATATCGAGAACCGGCCTATCGCTTCGTTTTCGCTGGCTACCAACGAGCCGGCGCGCCGGTTGCCCGACGGACGCGAGATACCGCAGCGCACCGAGTGGCATGAGATTGTCATGTGGGACGCGGCCGCCGAGACAGCCGAACGCTATATCGACCGCGGCACGAAACTGTATGTCGAGGGCAAGCTACGCACCCGTCAGTGGCAGGACCGCAATGCCATTACGCGCCGCGTGACCGAAATCCTTGTCGACAGTTTCGACATACTGTCGCGTCCGGCTCCCTCTGCCGCTGAAAATATGTAATTATCTGAATTATATCACAATAAAAACTTGCAATAAAAAAGAATAGATGAAACAAACCGACCGGAGCGGGGCGATGCCTGACAGCATCCCCCACAAAGATTTCAAGACAACAGCCAATGTTGTCGACAACGGAGCGCCGGGCGCCGGCTACAGTGATGCCGACCCCACCATGCTTCCCGAGAATGCCTTTACCGAGCTTGGCAAAGACGAGACTTACAGACCGATGATGCATCCTGCGCGCGAATATCGCGAGGTTACACCATATTCGGTCACGTTAGGCCTTGTGCTGGCGGTGATTTTCTCAGCCGCAGCCGCCTACCTCGGGCTGAAAGTGGGGCAGGTGTTCGAAGCCGCAATTCCTATCGCAATCATTGCTGTCGGCCTGTCGGGCGCGTTGAAAAAGAAAAACGCACTCGGCCAGAACGTCATAATACAGTCAATCGGAGCTTGCTCCGGTGTGATTGTGGCGGGAGCGATTTTCACACTTCCCGCTCTTTATATCCTTCAGGCCAAATATCCAGAAATCACAGTCAATTTCTTCCAGATATTCCTCAGTTCGCTCTTCGGCGGAGTGCTGGGCATACTGTTCTTTATACCGTTCCGTAAATATTTCGTGAAGGACATGCACGGCAAGTATCCCTTCCCCGAGGCGACAGCCACTACCCAGGTGCTTGCCTCAGGTCAGTCGGGTGCCGGCAACGGTCAGGCCAAGACTCTTGTTATCGCCTCGCTTGTCGGAGGTATTTACGATTATATCGTGGCGACATTCGGCTGGTGGGCCGAGACTGTCAGCACCACGGCCTACGGCTGGGGACAGGCTCTCGCCGCCAAATCGAAATTCGTGTTTTCATGCAACACCGGTGCGGCAGTGCTCGGCCTGGGCTACATCGTCGGGTTGAAATATGCGTTTGTCATCTTCGCCGGTTCAATATTTGTGTGGTGGATAATAATACCTCTTCTCGGCACTTACGGCAGCATGCAGATGCAGATGATGGCTCCCGAGGAGATATTCTCGAGCACCGCTCGCATGATTGGTATCGGTGGTATCGCCATGGCCGGAATTATCGGCATTGTCAAGTCATGGCCTATCATACGTCAGGCCGTCGGACTTGCCGGACGTGAGTTCAAGGGCGGGGCAAAAGATGCAAAACCCATACGCTGGCAGCTCGACATATCGATGAAGCATATCGTTTTCTTTATCGCCATAGCGCTTGTGGCAGTGCTTGTTTTCTTCTACTTCGGTGTCATCAGTTCTCTCTGGCAGGCTTTTGTGGCATGGATAGTAGTGACTCTCATAGCATTCCTTTTCACCACTGTTGCCGCTAACGCAATCGCCATAGTAGGTTCTAATCCGGTGTCGGGCATGACGCTGATGACCCTGATCATCGCTTCTGCCATATTCGTCGGCATCGGCCTTAACGGCACCAAAGGTATTGTCGCCTCGATGGTGATCGGAGGTGTGGTATGTACGGCTCTCTCCATGGCGGGAGGTTTCGTCACCGACCTCAAGGTAGGCTACTGGCTCGGCTCTACGCCTAAAAAACAGGAGTCGTGGAAATTCCTCGGCACACTGGTCGCTGCCGCAACTGTGGGAGGTGTGATACTTGTGCTCAACAAGGTGTATGGCTTCTCGGGCGAGAACGCTCTTGTGGCTCCGCAGGCCAACGCAATGGCCAACGTAATCGAACCGCTTATGATGGGCGGTGACACTCCCTGGATACTCTATATCGTAGGCGCAGTGCTCGCATTGCTGCTCAACTGGCTCGGTGTGCCGGCTCTTGCATTCTGCCTCGGCATGTTCATACCGCTGCCTCTCAACGTGCCTATGCTCGTTGGCGGCGCTGTAAGCTATTTCGTGAAACGTTCGTCGAAAGACCCCGAAGTAAGCCGTGCGCGCAACGACCGCGGTACGCTTATTGCATCGGGCTTCATTGCCGGCGGTGCATTGTTCGGTGTTTTCGCCGCCATTTCAATCATGTGCGGCATGCCTATGCCCGGCAACGGAATGGGTCTGACTCCTCAGATTCTGGGTCTTGTAGCCTATGCGGCCATTATAGCATTCCTCTATAAAGGCTCTACAATGGCCAAGAAAAATTAATAGCAACTTGTAGGGATGCGATATAATGCTGTTTACTTAAGGAGCTCGGGGGCTACTGTTAACCCCGGGGTTCGGAGACCGCAGAGCTGTTGCAGCCCCCGGCCATAAACCCATCCGCCCAATAAGCCCGGGAGGGGCGGTTTGTGGTTGTAAACAAGCTGGTTACCACACTCCGCCCTTCCCGGGCTCAGGAGATGATTGCTACCGGTTACCCCGGTCTGCGCCCGCTCCGCGGTCTCCGAACCGGGGTTAATAGTAGACCCTCAAGCCTCCGGCTTTCCGATGAAGTTGAGCTTAAGTAAATGAAGTTATGCTTAAGTAAACAGCATTGGGAGGGTGTTGCAGAACTAAACTTTGAGGGTGTTGCAGAACTCCAAAATTTCGGTTTGCGATGTAGGGACGCACGGCTCGTGCGTCCGGTAAAAGACCGATAATCAGCGCTGTTTTGCGGACGCACGAGCCGTGCGTCCCTACGTTTTGGAG
>CAMWJS010000109.1 GCA_947174635.1 uncultured Muribaculaceae bacterium | reverse complement strand
AATAACCATCATGGCACTCAAATATTACGTCGCTTTGAGGGATTTTATAGCTTAATTTTGTCGATGAAAGCCATGGTGGTTTTCCTTGAAATCAAAAAAATATATATTTATGAGTGCTGTACTAATTGCTGTGTGTCTGCTCGCATGGTTGAGCGAGGCGCTTAAAGATGGAGCAAAACTCTGATGGAGATGTACGAGAAAATGGTTTCTGCCGGTTGAAATGTCTTTGTGTGTATATCTCAACGGATGCCTAACAGTTTGTGGGTCTGGAGCGACAGGCGCCATTGTGGGTGTCGCTTGATATATTCGATTGCGTCGGAGATTATTCGCTCATTTGTTTCTGGCGTTTTTACATCACATGGCTGCAGATATCGGCTGTTGGGGCCGGCGGTAGGAATTGATTCGAAACGCGTCATGTCCTGCTCGGCTCCGTGATAAACCACTTTCAGTTCGTCGATGCGTTGAATTTTGACAGGTGCGTCTTTCGGGGAAACGGTAATCCAGTCAAGCTCTTTGTCGATGCCGTCGGAAAGGGATATGGAACCGTTGGTTTCCATGTGTAAATATTTGCCAAGCGTGTGGAGGCGGTCGATGAGTTCGCGGTTCAGCTGTAGGGTCGGTTCGCCTCCGGTAAAGATAATATGCTGTGTCGGGTATTTTGACACTTCGCTGATGATGTTGTCAATAGTCATTTGCCGGCCGTTTTCATGCTCGGTATCGCAGAAGCTGCAATTCAGATTGCAACCGCTGAAGCGTATGAAAACGGCAGGAGTGCCGGTCCAGTATCCTTCGCCTTGGAGCGAATAAAATATTTCGTTGATTTTCATTTCGTGGTCAGGCGATTATATTTCGTAAATGGCGATATTGCCCTCGCTCTCCTGCACGGATGTCTTGTAGCATTGCGGAATTTGCTCCGTGACCCAACGGGCAATATTTTCTGCAGTCGGATTGAAGGGTAGCAGTTCGTTGAAATTTCCGTGGTCGAGATATCCGTGGATTTTATCCTTGATATGTTTGAAATCGACGACCATGCCGTCTTCGTTGAGTTGCTCTGCGCGGCAATATATAGTGATGACCCAATTGTGGCCATGTAAATTCTCACATTTGCTACGGTATGAAAGATTCAGGAAATGGGAGCCTGCAATTTCAAGGCGTTTGGATACGTAGTACATTAAGTTGTCGTTAATTAATATTGTAAAATGCATTGGACCTGTGGATTGCCCGAATGCATCGGGTTATTGGATTGCAAAGTTAATATTTTTATCGGTAATATGCTTGTAAAAATCGATTCATAATCTGAACAATATTATGAATTGATGTCATGTTTTTTGTTAATTTTGTAGGTTAAGAAGTAATTGGCATCTATGAATATCGAGGAGGTTAGAGATTATTGTCTTGGTAAACCGTTTGTGACGGAGGATATGCCGTTTGGCGATGGATATGTTACATTCAGGATTGCAGGGAAAATTTTTTGCGGTCTTGTCTTGTCAAAAGGCAGGATTGTGCAGTTGAAGTGGAATCCTGATGAATTTGACGAAGTCGTGGAATGCTATTCTTTTGTCCGTCAGGCGTGGCATTGGCATAAACGCCACATGATACAATTTGATTTTGACGAGTGTCCGATTCCGGAGGAGTTGGTTAAAACGCTTATTGATACTTCCTATAATTATGTGTCGGGGCGTTTGCCTAAAAAGATCAAAACAGAGCTGGGGATTATATGAGAGTTGAGGAGGTAAGAGGAATATTGTCACGGCGTATTCACGAAAATGACATACTGGAGTTGCTTTATTACAGGCAGGAGCAGAAAGATATTGCGGAAGAACTTATAGAATGTGTATTTGACGAAGATGCCAAAGTGTCGAGAAATGCGCTATGGGTATTGACCTGGGATATTATAGACAGAACAGAACCGTTCAGATCTCGACTTGTGGCGCTGGCGCTGATGACACCGCATGTTGCAATACGGCGGCTCAGCATGACGTTGCTTGAGAAAATGAGGTGGGAAATGGAAGATGTCCGCGTCGACTTCCTTGATTTCTGCTTTGAAAAGATGTTGTCGGAGTCAGAGCCTCCAGGGGTCAGGGCGCTGTGTATCAAACTTTGTTATCATTTGGGGCGGCATTATCCGGAACTGCTTGACGAGCTGAAACTGATGCTTTGCGAACTGGCAGATATGCCGATGAGCCCCGCAGTCGCATGCTCGAGAAAAAATATATTGAACAGAATAGAGAAATCACGTAAGTGAAATCGCTGTCGGCCGGAGTGTCGGCGAGGGGTATTTGTTGGGGAGTTGAAAAGAATTTTGTAAATTTGCAGCAATAAAACAATTAAATCATAATCAGAATGAAAATTTTAGTTACCGGAGCCAATGGGCAATTAGGGCATGAAATGAAAAATGTGCTTGAGGACAAGATGCCCGGGATAACTCTTTATACTGATATCAATGAGTTGGATCTGACAGACGCTAAAGCTGTTGAAAAATATGTGCTTGATAATGAAGTCACGCATATTATCAATTGCGCGGCATATACAAACGTAGACCGTGCGGAGGAAGATAAGCTCCTCTGTGCGTCGATTAATGTCAATGCCGTTAAGAATCTCGCTGCGGCCGCTGATCAGAACGGTGCCAAAATCATACATATCTCTACAGACTATGTGTTCGACGGCAAGTCATACAAGCCATATTGCGAATCAGACAAAGTAAATCCGATATCGCAATACGGTACTACCAAACGTCAGGGCGAGACCTCTTTGCTCGCGCTTGCGCCCAACAGTATCATCATCCGCACCGCATGGCTGTATTCCCCTTATGGAAAGAATTTTGTAAAAACCATGCTTGAGCTTGGCGCTACGCGCAAAGAACTTCGCGTGGTGTGCGATCAGATCGGTACGCCTACATACGCGCGTGACCTTGCCGATGCGATTTATGCCATACTTTCATCCCAGCAATGGGTGTCGGGTATCTATCATTTCACCGATGAGGGCGCCTGTTCGTGGTATGACTTTACGAAGTCGATACTTCGTATAGCAGGGCTCAAAGGATGTAAGGTATGCCCAATTCCGTCGGAAGATTATCCTACCGCGGCAGCACGCCCGTATTACAGTGTGCTTAACCGCAACCGCATAAAAGTGACCTATGACATTGAGATACCTCATTGGGAAGAGTCGCTTCAGGATTGCATCAAACGATTAAAGGAAGAGGATTAATGGCTGTACTGACTGAAGAAATAAACCGCCGGCGCACGTTTGCCATCATCTCTCACCCTGATGCCGGCAAAACCACTCTAACGGAGAAGCTGCTCCTGTTCGGCGGTGCAATACATATCGCAGGAGCTGTCAAGTCAAATAAGATAAAGAAGACTGCCACCAGCGACTGGATGGAGATAGAGAAGCAACGCGGCATCTCTGTGGCTACATCGGTGATGGGGTTCAATTACAAAGATTACAAAATCAATATCCTTGATACCCCCGGACACCAGGACTTCGCCGAGGACACCTACCGCACGCTTACGGCGGTCGACAGTGTGATTATTGTAGTCGATGTCGCCAAGGGTGTCGAGATGCAGACGCGCAAACTTATGGAGGTGTGTCGTATGCGCAACACCCCGGTTATAATCTTTGTCAACAAGCTTGACCGTGAAGGCCGCGACCCGTTCGAGATACTCGACGAGCTTGAGTCGGAACTTAAAATTGCGGTGCGTCCGTTGTCCTGGCCCATAAACATTGGTGCGAAGTTCAAGGGCGTGTACAATATATATGAACATAGTCTCGATCTCTTTACTCCAAGCAAGCAGACGATATCGAGCCGTGTGGAAATCGATGACGTCAATGATCCGCGTATTGATGAGAATGTCGGCGAGACTGACGCAGCCAAATTGCGTGAAGACCTTGAACTGATAGAGGGCGTTTATCCTGAATTTGATGTTCAGGAATATCTTGCCGGCAAATTGGCTCCGGTGTTTTTCGGCTCGGCACTCAATATGTTTGGTGTCAAAGAGTTGCTTGATTGCTTTGTGGAAATAGCGCCTACTCCACGCCCTGTCAATGCCCAGGAGCGTGAAATAAATCCGGAAGAAGAAAATTTCTCCGGTTTTGTATTCAAGATACATGCCAACATGGACCCCAACCATCGCAGCTGTATCGCATTTGTCAAAGTCTGTTCCGGGAAATTCGAGCGTAATGCCAACTATAAGCATGTCCGTTCGGGCAAGATGATGCGTTTTGCCGCCCCGACAGCATTTATGGCACAAAAGAAGAATATCGTCGACGAGGCTTATCCGGGCGATATTGTCGGAATTCCCGATACCGGAAATTTTAAAATCGGTGACACACTCACGTCGGGCGAAGAACTACATTTCAAAGGATTGCCGAGTTTCTCGCCTGAGATGTTCAAATATATCGAGAATACCGACCCGATGAAATCCAAGCAGCTCGACAAAGGAATACAGCAACTTATGGACGAGGGCGTGGCTCAGTTGTTTATCAATCAGTTCAACGGCCGCAAGCTCATAGGTACGGTAGGACAGCTTCAGTTTGAGGTCATACAGTATCGTCTGCTCCATGAATATGGCGCGCAGTGCCGTTGGGAGCCATTATCGTTGTATAAGGCATGCTGGATAGAGAGTGATGATGCGGAAGCATTGGCGGCATTCAAAAAGCGCAAACATCAGTTCATGGCGGTGGACCGAGACGGACGAGATGTGTTTCTTGCAGATTCCAATTATGTGTTGCAGATGGCACAAAGTGATTTCCCTAAGATAAAATTTCATTTTTCGAGCGAATTTTAACAGAAAAATCACAACTCCGCAGACGCACGACAGTAACATAATGTCGCATCATAAATGCGCAGTAAATCAGGCTGAAACATTTATGACGCGACATTTTGAGCCGGTTCGACAATAAATGTTAAACGCAGAGCGGTCAATCGTCGAGCGATGTT
>CAMWJS010000108.1 GCA_947174635.1 uncultured Muribaculaceae bacterium | reverse complement strand
CCACTCCATGATATGCGGCTCTGCGTTTAACATTTATTGTCGAACCGGCTCTTAACAAACTATTGCAGGAATCAGAAGGAGCGGCCTTGGAAGTAGTCGGCGCCGAGGGCTTTGATTTCGCCTTTGAGGGTGGCGCGGCCACGGTTGAAGGTGGCGTTGATTGTGGCTTCGGCTTTGTTGCTGTGTTTGTAAAGCAGGATGCGGACATCGGTTGAGCCGATGGGTGCCGAGAGGCGGTATGTGACGGTTACGTCGCCGTTTTTGGCTGTTTTCATGCTGTAGTTGGTGACGTCACCGGTGACAGTGATGCCGCCGAGGCTGTTGGGGCCGCCGGAGAAACGGGGTGATACCTGCACCACGCCTGTCAGCGAGTCGACAAGGATGAAGTTGGTGTTATCCGACACGTTGATGATGGGGGAGTGGTTGATGGTGATCTGGTCGGCAGTAAGTACAAACTGGCGGTATTTGAGCTGCAGTTTCGCTACGTTGTTGGCTACGGAGTCGGCATATTCTCGACGGGCAGTCTCCTCGGGTGAGGCTGTCTTGCAGCCGACTGTCGAGAGAGTTGTGGCCGAGAGCGCCGCTATGGCAAGTGCTGATATCAGATGGCGTTTCATAATAAATAGTTTTATGGGTATATGTCTATATAACAAAACTACGCTATGCTTTGATTGTGAAATGGTAAGACATAGCGTAGTTTGTGTATTTGTAACGGCGTGAATGCATCGTGTCGGCGACTGCGCCACAAGTCAGCTATGCATTCACAAGGCGTTATATCGATCAGTCGAGGTTGAGTTTTTCCTTGGCCGGGTTGCGGTAATGGATTTTACCTTCGACATATTCCTGGGCTGCGATAAGAGTGGGCTTCGGAAGTTTCTCGTAGTAGCGTGATACTTCGGCCTGTTCGCGGTTTTCCGACACCTCTTCGTTGGTTTCGTTGCAGGGTGCGAATTCCTGGAGTTTTTTATCAAGGTCGTGTTTGATTTCGCCGGCAATCTGATTGGCGCGTTTGGCGATGATGCACACGGTTTCGTAGACGTTGCCGGTGTCCTTTGACATCTCGATCATGTCACGGGTCACGGTGTTGATGGGGGCGTTAGTCTTCTTGTAATCCATTTTGTTTATAGTGTTTTACTGTTTTTTTTGATATTGTTAAGCCTGCGTGGCGTTAGTCTTTGACATGTTTTTGAGCTATCTTGTAGATATTGTCGGCTTCCTCTCGGTTGGATCCGTCGGGGTAGTTGTTGATGAAGCTGTAATATTCGTCTATGACATCGCGGAAGCGGTCGGTTTTCTTCTCCTCGATACTTTGCGACGCTATCTGATAGCGCGACTTGAGGATGAGCATCTCAAGCTCCTCTTTGTATTTTGAATAGGGATATTCCTTGACCGCGTTTCTGGCCACGATAATCGCGCTGTCGTAGTTGTTGCCCAGATAGTTGCCGAGGTTGTAGTAGAGCTGTGCATTCTGCAGTTCTTTGAGAGTCAGTTTGTCCTGAAGTTCGAAAATGGCGTTCTGCGCTATCGATACGCGCTCGCTGCGGGGGAAATAGTCAAGAAATCCCTGAAGCTCCTCTATG
Source organism: uncultured Muribaculaceae bacterium (assembly GCA_947174635.1). Classification (GTDB taxonomy): domain Bacteria; phylum Bacteroidota; class Bacteroidia; order Bacteroidales; family Muribaculaceae; genus JAGBWK01. The sequence continues at coordinate 3,631 of CAMWJS010000108.1, read as the reverse complement.
GCCTTGATGGTGCCCGACTGGTCGAGCTGAGGCTCGGGGGAGTCGAGATAGTAGGCATATCCGGCATAGAATCGGGCGAGCTCGGTGTAGGTGCCTTTGGGGTAGCGCTGATAGTAGCTTTGGAAATAAGCTGCCGCGTCGAGGTATTCCTTGTTCTCATAGTGGCTCAGTCCGAGCAGATAGAGCGATTCTTCGGCTTTTTGCGAGCCTTTGAACACGGCTACCACGTCTTTGAGCAGGGTGTAGGCCTGCACGTAGCGTCCCTCCTCGAAAGCGCGCTTGGCGTAGTCGAATTTCACATTGGGGTCGGGGCTTTTCTGAACGCGCTGGTATTCGCCGCACGAAGCAAGCACGAGAGCCAGAAGTGAGAATATAAATAATTTGCGCATGTATATGTATCTTGTCTGATAATAATCTTGAAGTCAGTCGCATAGCTCATCCCGATGCAAGACTGCGGTGCTGTCTGCCGACTGTTCAAGTTGCAAAGTTAATAATTTGTCGGCAAAAATCAATGCTCCCGGTACTAAAAGATGTTTAAAAAGTATGGCGATATATAATTACGGACTGTTTTTGCGTTTTAATCGGGGAAAAGTTGTACTTTTGTAGAAATAATGAACTCAAAGATATGTCAGGTAAAAAAATAGGAATAGTGCGTTTCTGGCACAAACATCCGGTGCTGATGAATTTTCTTTCCATAATCGTTGTTGCCGTGCTGCTGGTATGGCTTGTCGGTGTGGTGTTCCTTAACTACTGGACGCGCCACGGAGAGGAAATCGAGATGCCTCAGGTCAAAAATCTGAGTGTGACCGATGCGGCCCGCATACTCCGCGATGCGGAATTTGAAGTGAAACTCGATTCGATTTACAGTAATGATGTCGCTCCTGGCACCGTGGTCAAGCAGAGTCCGCCGGAAAATTCAATGGTGAAGAGTGGCGGTACGGCATGGCTCATATATGTATGCTACTCGACAAAGAAAGCCAAGGTGCCGGAATTTGTCGACGGTTCGCTTGCTGCCGCACTGTCCAATTTCCATTCGCGCGGCTTTGAAAATACGGAAGTAGTGGAAGTGCCTTCCGAACAGAACGACCTTGTGCTTGGCGCGACTTACAACGGGCTTGAACTGAAACCCGGCATGGAGATACCTGTCAATGCCCGCATTGTCATCAAGGTCGGTGTCTCCGTAAATCATGGTATTGATTACGGCGATGAAAATCCCGAGGATTCCGACGCTGAATTCATAGAGTCGATTTTTGACGATGATTTCGGATATGATGAGTGATATCGACCCCAGGGAGAATATTTATGCGCCGGAGGATGACGCCGGAGCGGAACTGTGTGCCGAAACCGTAGCTGACGGTTTTGAGCCTGACGAATTGGACGATGCCGACGATGCAGGCGCACGTTACGAGCATTTCAGATTTGTGGCCGACAAAGGGCAGACCCTGCTGCGCTTAGACAAATTCCTTGTGGAGAGGATGCAGAAGTCCTCGCGCAACCGCATACAGCAGGCCGCTCAGGCCGGTTGCATCCTCGTCAACGGCAATCCGGTCAAATCAAACTACCGTGTGAAGCCGCTCGACGTGGTGTCGATAGTGATGGACCGTCCGCGCTACGAGTGCGAAATCATCGCCGAGGATATACCTATCGATATCGTTTATGAGGATGACGATCTGCTTGTGGTGAACAAGCAGCCCGGACTTGTGGTGCATCCCGGCCACGGCAACTATCACGGCACCCTTGTCAACGCCCTTGCATGGCATTTCCGCGACAATCCCGATTATGATGTCTCCGACCCGCGCATGGGGCTTGTGCACCGTATCGACAAGGATACGTCGGGACTGCTCGTCGTGGCAAAGACTCCCGATGCCAAGACGTCGCTCGGAAAGCAGTTTTTCAACAAGACCACCAAGCGCGAATATGTGGCGGTGGTGTGGGGCATACCCGACCCGGCGGCGGGACGCATTGAAGGAAATATAGGCCGCTCGCTCAAAGACCGTCTGCAGATGGCCGTATTCACCGACGGCAGTCAGGGAAAACATGCCGTCACCCACTATGAGGTAATTGAGCCGCTTGGCTATGTGTCGGTGGTGAAATGCGTGCTTGAGACCGGACGTACGCACCAGATACGCGTCCACATGAAGCATATTGGTCATCCGCTGCTCAACGACTCGCGCTACGGCGGCGACGAAATACTTCGCGGACAGCGCACTGCCAGCTACCGCAAGTTTGTGGAAAACTGTTTTGAGATTTGTCCGCGTCAGGCGCTTCACGCCCGTACGCTCGGCTTCGTGCATCCGCGCACCGGCAAGGAGATGTTTTTCTCGTCGGAAGTGCCCTCCGACATGACCCGTATGATAGAGCGCTGGCGTACAATCGATGCCGCCTCCACACTCTCCAAGTAGTCTCCGCGGTCACGACAGCATCATCGACATGAACGGCCTGGCTGTGGGCAATGAGAAAATCTCGCCCGTGCGTGATGCGCTGAATATTATTGCCGACATGACAGGGATGTCGACATCAAGGTTGACTTTTACCTCGCCGTCATTATAATCTGTTGTTGTCACTTCTCCGTTGTCAATCATGAAAATCGCATTGTTCTCCGGTATGACAGGGTCCTTTATGCGGATATTCTGCGTCAGCGATGGCGATATCTTTGCCACCGTTTCAAGCACGGCCTTGACGTTGACGATGCGCGCCATGCCGCGAGAGAAAATCTTCAGCCTGGAATTTCCGCCGGGATACGCTTCCACTACCGTCATGCGGTCGGGATAGTGTTTTGACAGGGCGTCGAGCACAGCAGCCCCGGCGTCATCATCAGCGGCTGCAAGTTCACGCACGGCGATAGAGTCAGCGGTGGCGGCGGCAATAGCCATAGCCACGATGTCACCCGTGTCGACCGAGCGGGCGGTGACGAGGCTTCCGTTGTCGAGCTCGCTGTCAATCAGAATGGTTTTGAAATCAGCCTCGTCATGAAGGAATGTCGCTTCACGGTCAGAGGTCAGACGGCGGTAGGCCGATGCGAGTTCCGCCGGGTCGTGGCCTGAATTTTCTATGATATATTGCGACTCGTCGTGCTCGAAACGGTGCTTTGATGTATATCGCTCCTCTCTGATATAAAATGTGGTAGTGAAGCCGAAGCGGTCGTAGAAGCCGTAAAGTCTGCGACGTGCAGGCTGGAGCGCGACAAAGTAATCGCCGCGGCGATATGCCTCGCGCAGAGCATCTTCTATCAGATGCGACATGTGGCCTTTGCCCTGCATCCCGCGGGCAGTAGCCGCGCCATAGATGTAGCCCGACGGCACTTTCATGCCACGGTAGAGCATGTCGTAACGGCGCAGAAGAAGCATGCTGATAATTCCCGTAGCGTTGTCGTCGGGAAGGACCAATGCCTCGTCGTCGCGGTAAATGCGTGGAAAGACATTTGTCATCCAGTTGCGCGAGTCGTTGAAGCGTTCGCGCCACAGTCGCCTGATTTCGTCAATTTTATCCATTTATACTATAACACCGGGCGGCGCGTCGGGTTCACGCTCGTCCGGTGTATGATGTCGTAATATATCCGCGGAGTCGTATTGCAGGCTAAGAGCCGGTTCGACAATAAATGTTAAACGCAGAGCCGCATATCATGGAGTGG
>CAMWJS010000107.1 GCA_947174635.1 uncultured Muribaculaceae bacterium | reverse complement strand
CAGCCTATGCAACAGAATGCACCTCAGAATCAGAACAATCCCTGGGGACAGCCTGTGCAACAGAATGCACCTCAGAATCAGAACAATCCCTGGGGGCAGCCTGTGCAACAGAATGCACCTCAGAATCAGAACAATCCCTGGGGACAGCCTGTGCAACAAAACAGCCATATTGCCCCTGTATGTCAGTCATGTGGTAACCAGACGGCAGTCGGCGCCCGCTTCTGCGGGGTTTGCGGTACTCCCATAGCGCAGCAACCACAGCAACCTGCCGGCATTCCAATGCGCAAAAATCCATATTGTCTCTGATTTTATAGCCCACAACACGGCTCAATCAATTCAACGATATGAACTTCACTCCATTAGCCCGCCCAATATTCAAATCGGCCGATGCCCGCATGCTGCGTGCGTCGGCCGACCTTGAGCACACGCAACGTCGTGTGTTGCGCCGGCTTCTGGACTACGGCAAAGACACCGTGTGGGGACGAGCACACCGACTCTCGGCCGCCGACTCTCCGGCTCAATATGCAGAAAAGCTTAAAGTCAGCGATTACGAGACATTCCGCCCCTATGTAATGCGCATGCTCAACGGAGAAAAAAACGTGCTTTGTCCGGGCATCACCTGCCGCTACGCACAGTCGTCGGGCACATCCGGAGGCAAAAGCAAATACATACCTCTCCCCCCACGCTCGCTCCATCATTGCCACTTCGCAGGCGGCACTGCCGTTCTGGCTCGTTACCTCTCGCTCTATCCCGACAGCCGAGCATTCGCCGGCCGCAGCCTGATACTCGGCGGCAGCTATGCCAACGAGCTTTCCCTCCACCCGAAGATGAAGGTCGGAGACCTCTCAGCCTCACTTATCGACTGTATCAATCCCGTGGTCAACCTGTTCAGGTCGCCCGAAAAAAAGATAGCCCTGATGAGCGACTGGAGCGAGAAACTGCCCGCGCTTGTCAATGCCACCCGGCGTGCCAATATCGTCACCCTATCCGGGGTGCCGTCATGGTTTCTCGCCGTGCTGCGCGCCGTCATGGAGGCTGAAAACGCCACTGAGCTGCATCAGGTGTGGCCCGGTCTCGAAGTATTCTTCCACGGAGGCATATCATTTGCCCCCTACCGTGCACTCTACGACTCCATCATCGACCCCGCGCGCATGCGGTATATGGAGACATACAACGCATCTGAAGGATTTTTCGCACTTCAGGCATCGCCCGACGACGACGGAATGCTTCTGCTCGCCGACGTCGATGTCTACTATGAATTCATCCCCCTACGCGAGCTTGACAGCGACGCCCCGACAGCCATACCGGCATGGGAAGTTGTCAAAGGGGAAACATATGCCATCGTCATCACATCGAGCAACGGCCTATGGCGCTACATGATCGGCGACACCGTCAAAATCACCGACACAGCCCCGCTTAAAATAAAGATTGCCGGCCGCACCGGTGCATATATCAACACTTTCGGCGAGGAACTGATGGTATGCGACGCCGAGGCAGCCATGACACGCGCCTGCGCCGCCACCGGAGCCTCCGTCACCGACTACACGGCCGCACCGGTGTTCACCTCCGCCTCGGTCAAGGGCCACCACCAGTGGGCCATAGCCTTCAACCGCCGGCCTGCCGACATGCAACTGTTCGGCGATACACTCGACCGCGAGCTTTGCAACGAGAACTCCGACTATCAGGCAAAACGTGCCGGCAACATCTTCCTCGGTCCTGCCGAGATAACCCCTGTGTCGCAACAGGCTTTCGACCGATGGCTCCTCTCCACCGGAAAGCTCGGCGGACAGCGCAAAATACCGCGTCTGCGCAACGACCGTACAATCATCGATAGCATAATCGAAACTAACCGACAACTTAAATAGACCCACCATGAAAAAATTCATCAACCTACGCAATCTCATAACTACCCTGGCACTGACCGTATTCTGCTCGCTCAACGCCGATGATGCCAGATACATATTCTATTTCATCGGCGACGGCATGGGACCCGGCCACGTCATGATGGCCGACACCTACAAACGCAACGCTCCTGGCGACTCGTTGCCCCTCGCCATGATGCAACTCCCCGTACAGTCGTTGCAGACCACCTATTCGGCGTCATCCCCTGTCACCGACTCGGCAGCCGCAGGTACCGCACTCGCCACCGGCGTAAAAACAAAAAACTCGATGCTCGGCATGAATCCTGACTCGGTGGCTGTCAATTCGATTGCAAAATATCTCCACGACAACGGCTACGGCGTGGCACTGATGACCAACTCGGCCGCCGACGACGCAACGCCCGGAGCATTCTACGCCCACGTCCCCAACCGCAAAGAGTATTATAAGATAGGACGACAGGCCGTCGAGTCGGGCTACGAGCTCATCGCAGGCGCCGCACTCCGCGGACTCAGCCACGACGGCAAACCCACCGACCTCGCCGACTACATCGCCACGCAGGGTGTAGAACTTCTCACCGACCCTGCCGCAGTCGCCACATCAGACAGCCGCCGCATCATACTCACCCCTACCACTTCGCTTTGGGACTGGGACATGGGCTACTATGTCGACAATAACGAAGGGCAGATGACAGTCGACCAGATGACAGCCACCGCCATCAGCCACCTCAGCCGCCACACCCCCGACAAATTCTTCATGATGGTGGAATGCGGCAGCATAGACCACGCAGCCCACGCCAACGACGGGGGCGCCGTAGTAAAGGAGGTGCTCGCTTTCGACAAAGCCATAGAGTCAGCGCTTGAGTTCTACCGCAGCCATCCCGACGAAACCCTCATCGTCATCACTGCCGACCATGAGACCGGAGGCATGAGTGTAGGGAACAACCATACCGGATACACTGCCCGTCCCGAATACCTGATTCCTCAAAAAGTATCTAAAGAGATATTCTCGAAATATTGCGACGACATGATGAATGCCGCCGACAAAATCACGTGGGACGAGATGAAACAGTATCTGTCGGACAACCTCGGATTTTTCACCATAATACCTTTCAGCGAGCGTCGCGAAAACAAGCTCAAAGATGTATTCAAATCGACATTCATCGACGGGCAGGCACGCCGCCAGGAAACCCTCTACTCCAATTTCAACCAATTTGCCGTTGAAGTGTTTGAAATACTGAACGAGAAAGCCGGAATAGGCTGGACGTCGCTCGCCCATACAGGCAACTTCGTGCCACTGTTTGCCATCGGCACCGGATCGGAACTGTTCAACGGGCTAAACGACAACACAGCCATACCCCGGAAAATACTTGAAGCAGCCAATATAAGTCCAAAATAATTACGGCATTTCCGGCACTCCGGAAATGCAGACTCTTGACAACAAAACATAGAATTGAAATAAGATGAAATTAAAACAAAGAATCTTACTTGCCCTCCTCACTCTCTTCACTTTCGCAGGCGCCCGCGCCCAGGGAAGCGAACGCATTGACGTTGACCTCAACCTGATAAAAGTCAATGTCACGATGAATCCCGAACACTATCGCGAACTGATGGACCGCTATCTGAAAGCCGACACCACGCTGCGCCTCGACGAAGTGGCCACCGTCTACTACGGCTACGCAGCCACTCCCGACTACGCCCCTGACCTCACATTCCCCGAAATAGACGAGGCCATGTCGCTCGAGAATTACGAAAAAGCCTACAAGCTCTGTTTTGCCGCCGCCAAGGAAGCCCCCGTTTCGCTCCCCGTGCTCATCAACGTAATAAAACTCATGCCGCAGATCGACCTCAAAGGCAATCTCGATTCATACCTCAACATACGCCAGCGCCTCGAGATGCTCATTGGCACCATCCTCGCATCAGGCACCGGCATACGCCGCGAGCTCCCCTTCAAAGTCATCTCCGAAGCCGACATGATGGTCATACTCAAAGACATCCTCAATGTCGACAGCATCGTCGACCGCTCGAAAATCGGCCAGCTCGACGCATTGAAGATCACGTTCCCCACAAGCTCCCGCGAGCATATCCTCTACTTCGACAACACCCTCCACGAACAATACAAACAGCATAACCCGTGACGCAACCGATGAGCGACAACGAGAAGAACATACCCAAATGGACTGAAATCGAGCTCCTCCCCGAATGGGACGAGCCGTTCTATGATGTATACACTGCCAAGAAATTCGGCAAATGGCTGATGCTCAAGACTCTCAAGCCTCAGTATCGCGACGACGACACATATCTCGCCATGATTGAGAAAGAGTTTGACGTCCGCTACAATCTGGCGCACCCCAACATCGTCATGATCAACGATTTTGAGAATGTACCCGGCATCGGCATGTGCATCATCACCGACGACGTCTACGGCGACTCGCTCCGCAAGCTTCTCGACAACGGCAAAGCCGACGAGACCACGCTGCAGAAAGTATGCACCTCGCTGGTCGACGCTCTGGAATATATCCAGACCAACCACATCGTGCACCACAGCATCAGGCCCGAGACAATAATATTCACCGAAAACATCGGCAACCTCAAGCTCATCGATGTCGGTTTCGACCAGCTCGACCATCTGAGCCACGACGACACCTCGCGCGACATCCACGATTTCGGCCTCGTGCTCAAAGAGCTCATTGACAAGCTCCCCGAGCGCCACGCCCACCTGCAGCGCGTGGCCGCACGTTGTCTCAACCCCGATCCCCGAAAACGCTACCACGATATCCGTGACCTTAAGATGGCTCTCTCCAACCGCTCCAACCATCGTCTTTACATCATAATAATAACATTTTTAACAATAATGATTGCCCTGCTCGGATGGCTCGTAGCCAACCCCGACAACAGTGTGGCCGTCAAGTAACATATCAGATATGGCTGTAGAAATCAGAGCTGTTGAGCCCGTCAAGAAAGAGCTCAAAAAATTTGTAAAATTCGGCATCGACCACTACAACGGCAACGACTGCTTCGTGCCGCCACTCGTCATGGACGACGTCAACACTCTCCGACCCGACAAAAACCCCGCATTTGAATTCTGCGAGGCTCAGTCATTCATGGCCTACCGCGACAACCGACCGGTCGGACGCATCACCGCCATCATCAACCGCCAGGTCAACGAACGCTCCGGCGAAAAAAACATGCGCTTCGGATTCGTCGAATTCATCGACGACAACGAGGTTGTCGACGCTCTGTTTGACGCCGCGATAAAATGGGGAAAACAACGTGGCATGACAACAATCACAGGCCCGATGGGCTTTTCAGACCTCGACCACGAAGGGATGCTCATCGAAGGCTTCGACCGCCTCGGCACTATGGCCACCATCTACAACTACCCCTACTACCCCCGCCAGATGGAGCGCATGGGCTTCGAGAAAGATGTCGACTGGGTCGAATACCTCATCAAAATACCCGACGGCATCCCCGAAAAACACCAGCGCATCGCCGATATCGTGCAGCGCAAATACAATCTGAAGATACTGCGCTTCAAATCGCGCAAGAAAATCAAGGACGAATACGGCCGCGCCCTCTTCGACCTCATCAACGAGGCCTACAACGACCTCTACGGCTATTCACCCCTCACACCGCGCCAGATCAACCACTACATCGACCTCTACCTCGGCATACTGCGTCTCGATGACATTTCGGTAATCGTCGACGCCGATAACAAACTCGTGGCCGTAGGCATATCGATGGCAAGCTTCTCCAACGCTCTGCGCAAGAGCCGCGGACGCATATTCCCCTTCGGATGGTGGCACCTGCTCAAACCCCTGCGCGGCAAAGTCGACACCGTCGACCTGCTCCTCATCGCCGTAAAGCCCGAATACCAGAGCAAAGGCGTCAACGCCCTGCTCTTCGCCGACCTCATTCCCCGCTACATCAAGACAGGCTACCGTCAGGCTGAGAGCAACGTTGAGCTCGAAGGCAACGAAAACGTCCAGAAACAGTGGGAATACTTCGAGCGCGAACAGCACAAACGCCGCCGCGCCTACAAAAAATCAATCTGAACCACCCGGTTGCAGGGCGATAACACGCACAGATTGCAGGAACGCGATTCATCGCTGTTTACTTAGAGCCGGTTCGACAATAAATGTTAAACGCAGAGCGGTCAATCGTCGAGCG
>CAMWJS010000106.1 GCA_947174635.1 uncultured Muribaculaceae bacterium | reverse complement strand
ACCCGCGACCCCAACCTTGGCAAGGTTGTGCTCTACCAACTGAGCTATTTTCGCATTTGGGTTATTTTATGCAACCCGTTTTTGTCGTTTGCGTTGCAAAGGTACGCATTATTTTTGAATTGGCAATAGTTTCTGCGATTTTTTTTGAAACTTTTTTCACTTTTTGTTGTTATCCATCATTCAGACCATTGCTGCCGAATATCTCCGATACCCGATACCCAATTAAATATCAGCATGTTACCTCAACCGCATCGGCGTAACCCACAAAAAGCCTATCTCGCTCATTTTTTTAATCGAAAAAACAAAATTTCACAATCCCATGTTATTTAAGTATAGATTTCAGACAAAATTCCGGTCATTTCCCTACCGGTACGATTGTAAAATATAAATCTCAGCATCATGAACGATTACGAATCAAGAATAAAAAAACGCGAGATGGAACGTCAGGAACGTCGCAGCCGCAACCGCCGGCGCGCACAGATATGGCTTGTCATAGGTGTGATAGTGTTGATTGCATTACTGTTTTTCTGGGTTGACATTGCCGACATCGCCGGCTGGGGCGACGGAGCCGCATAGCCCCGTGCGATATTAAGCTCCAATGTTTGTTAACCTTGGTATAATGTAGCACTGTCACCCGACAAGCGACAGCCCGCTGAGATATTGCTCAAGCTCGGTCGACGACAGACGCGCGTGTATCTTCCCTTTCAAGGCTATCGATATGTTGCCGGTCTCCTCCGACACTATGATGGCCGCGGCATCCGTGGCCTGAGATATGCCGAGCCCCGAGCGGTGGCGCAGACCCATCGAGCGCGGTATGTCCGTGTCGTGACTCACCGGAAGTATGCATCCCGCAGCCATGATGCGGCCGTTGGCGATAATCAGCGCACCGTCATGCAGCGGCGAATTTTTGAAAAATATGTTTTCTATAAGCCGTGAATTGATTTCGGCGTCAATCATGTCGCCGGTCTTTTCATAGCTGTCGAGGGGAATAGCCTGCTGGATTACGATCAATGCTCCGGTCTTGCTACGCGCCATATTCATGCAAGCGTAGACCACCGGCATGATCCATTTATGCGCATCCTCCTGCGCCGTTGCCCGGTGATGGTGAAACAGGTCGCTGATAAACCGCCACCGCTTCTGCGAACCGAGCTCAACAAGAAACCGCTTGATCTGGTCCTGAAACAATATGACGAGCACGAGCAGGCCTATGCTCATGAATTTGTCGAGGATGGAGCCGATAAGCCTCATCCCGAGCAGTTCCGAAGTCAGCACCCACACCATGATGAATGCCAGCACTCCGTAAAATATATTTATAGTGCCCGACTCCTTCATCAGCCTGTAGAGGTAATAAAGGAGAAACGCTACGATGACAATGTCGAATATGTCTTTAATGCCGAAAGAATCCATAGGCTAAAGGGTGAGTCGGTTTATGATTTTAACCGCGTCGGCTGCGGCCTTCACATCATGCACGCGCAGTATGTGGGCGCCGTGACAGAGAGCAAATCCGTTGAGCACGTCAGTACCGAGCAGCGAGTCGATGCTTGCCGGCTGCACGTCGAGCAGACGGTTGACCATCGATTTGCGCGATATCCCCACAAGCAACGGGCATCCGAGCGCCTCAAACGCCTCAAGCTCGGCCATGAGCCTGTAGTTCTGCTCAAGAGTCTTTCCAAAACCGAAACCGGGGTCGACAATCACATCGCACACCCCACGCAGACGCAGGTCGCGCAACACACGCTGCATATCGGCGAGAACTGTCGGTGTGGTTTCTTCCATCGGTGTCGACGGCTGGAGTGACGACTCGGCCGGATGCATCAGCACATAAGGCACTTTGAGGTCGGCAGCAGCCTGCAATATATCGCCATCGATGTTTCCCGCACTTACATCATTGATGATGTCGGCGCCGGCCTCAACGGCTTGCCGCGCCACTTTTCCGCGAAAGGTATCCACCGAGATAATTGCCTCCGGGAATCTTGAGCGGACAGCCGCAACTGCAGGGACGACGCGTTCGAGCTCCTCATACTCAGTTGCCGGCTCTGAACCGGGGCGTGTGGAGCAACCGCCGATATCGAGCATCGAAGCACCCTCCTGCAGCATCCGTCCGGCTGTGGCGACAACCTCTTCCACACTGCCGTTGCGCGAATTGCAATAAAACGAATCGGGCGTCACGTTGATGATACCCATCACCACCGGCTCAAAAAATTCTTTAAGCTCCCCCTTTATATTTAATGAGAAATATCGGTCCATCTATGATTTCTTTTTTTGCAAAAATAGCAAAATTTTCCCACCCCGACACCTATATGCCGATAAATGTTTCCATAGCCCGGAGATTATCAGCCCGTTTCGTCATCTGATAGCCGGGACCGGACGGTCAAGGACATCGGCATTGCCGGCCGCATCACGTTTCGACGGCCTGGCGGTCGGCTTTGATTTCCGCGGCTTCCTCCCCTTCTCTGCCGGCGTCTCGTCAGCGACAGTCGCCACGGGCGCCTCTTCATGACGCACACTGTCGGTCACCGCCGCACCACTGCACTCCGTGACGGTGTCATCCCCTCCCCGCTTGCCCGCAAGCAATATCACCGCATACACCACTGCCAGAAAGGCAATGAAAGTGAGCGTGGCCATGTTGCGTCTTGTGGTTGTCTTCATTATCACATTGTCAGTTGAACTGAGCCAGCAGAATTACGGCTATTGCCACCGGCGCCACCCACTTTATTATAAACATCACTATGCGCGTCGACACGCTTCTCACCGCCGAACCGTTGCCGAGCTGGTCGGCAATCAGCCCCTTGGGAGCAAACCATCCGGCATAGACACACATCGCCAGCGAGCCCAGAGGCAGAAGTATGTTCGTGGCCACCGTGTCAAGAAGGCTGAAGAATGTAAGCCCGAAAATATGGAAGTCTGACAGCGGACCCATCGACAGCGAACTCAGCGAACCGAACAGGAGCAGCGGCAGCATCACCGTCATCACCGCTTTGCGGCGGCTCATCCTGAGCCTGTCCTGAAAGAACCTCACCGACACCTCGGCGATAGATATTGTCGACGTCAGCGCCGCAAGGAGCAGCAACATGAAGAACAGTACCGACCAGAACTGGGTGCCTGGCATGCGGGTGAACACTTCGGGAAGCGTCACGAACACCAGAGTGGCCCCCTCGAGACTCTCACCCTCCATTCCGAACGAGGTCACCGCCGGGAATATAATCAGCCCCATCATCACCGCCACCACCATATCGAGCGCCGAAACAATCGTGGCCGTACGCCCAAGTCTGGTATTGCGCGGGAAATATGCCGCGTAGGTTATCAGAATGCCCATGCCGAGACTCAACGAGAAAAACGCCTGTCCCAGCGCGTCTATCACTACACCGCCGTCGATTTTCGAGAAATCGGGATTCAGAAAGAACTGCACCCCCTGCGAAGCGCCCGGCAGCGACAATGCCACGACGCAGAATATCACCAGTATCACAAACAGCAGCGGCATCAGCACATTGGATATCTTCTCAATACCTTTCCGCACGCCGCACAGCAACACCGCCATGTTGATTGCTATCATCAGCACCGTGTACAATATAGGCTTCCATGTGCCCGATACATAATCCTGCATCTTCGAGCCGAAAGTCGATGTCCCCTCCGATATCCCGGAAAACAGGTCTCCGCTGAAAGAGTTGACAAGATACTCAAGCGTCCAGCCGGCAACCACTATGTAGAAGCACAGTATCATATATGACGCCACAAGCCCCATGCCGCCCACAATCCACCATCGGGTACCGGGTGATATCCGCCTGTAGTCGCCGACTGCGTCGGTGCCTCCCTCGCGCCCTATGGCAAACTCGCCGAGCATCACCGGGATGCCGAGCAGGAGCACACATACAATATATACAATCAGAAATGCCGCGCCGCCGTTGGCCTGCGTCTCGGCCGGAAAACGCCATATGTTTCCCAGCCCGACAGCCGAACCGACAGTGGCTGCAATCAAACCTATCTTCGAACCGAATTTTGCTGCCATTACTTATAATTTGCAACAAAATTACATTTTTCAATTAAGTTTTACAAATATTCAACCACAAATACATCAAAACAATAATATTCCACATTTTTTAATAGATGTACCATAGCGATATATCAATATTTTTCGGTAAATTTGCAACCATAAGTAACTGTTCAAAATTATTTTGATATTATGACGGAAGTATTTTTTCAGGCGATTTTCATTGAGGAAGAAGGAGTGTAGCGCGAGCTACATGACTGATGACAAGATGAAAAGCGACAAAAAAGACTCCGACAGAATATTAAAATAATGAAAATGGTTTGTATGAAATAATTTTAAACAGTTACTTATAGTATAATTTATAATCAATGTAGTTCTACACCACGGCCACATGCCGTGACCTCAACATTTCTGCAATGGCAACAAAACCGTCAATTCCCAAAGGCACGCGCGACTTCTCCCCCATCGAGATGGCTCGCCGCAACTATATATTCAACACCATCCGCGAAGTATTCTCGCTCCACGGCTTCTCGCAGATCGAGACCCCGGCAATGGAAAACCTCTCCACCCTTATGGGAAAATACGGAGACGAAGGCGACAAACTCCTCTTCAAGATACTCAACTCGGGCGACTTCCTCAAAGGCGTGGACCGCGCAATGCTCGACGACGAGACCGCCACACTCCGCCTTGCCGCCAAACTGTGTGAGAAAGGCCTGCGCTACGACCTGACGGTGCCGTTTGCCCGCTACGTCGTGCAGCACCGCGCCGAGCTCCAGTTCCCCTTCCGCCGCTTCCAGATACAGCCCGTATGGCGCGCCGACCGTCCGCAGAAAGGCCGCTACCGTGAATTCTACCAGTGCGACGCCGACATCATCGGCACCGACTCGCTCTGGAACGAAGTCGAACTCCTCGACATCATCCGCGACGTGTTCTCACGCCTGCGCATCAACGTGCTCATCAAACTCAACAACCGCAAGATACTTGCCGGCATCGCCGAGACCATCGGCGCCCCCGACCGCCTTGTCGACATCACCGTCGCAATCGACAAAATCGACAAAATCGGCATCGACAACGTCAACATGGAGCTTAAGGAGAAAGGCCTGACCGACGAGGCTATCGCAGCCCTCCGCCCCATCCTCGAGCTCTCTGGCTCAAACGAGGAACGCATCGCCGCCCTCCGCACCGTATTGGCAGGCAGCGAGACCGGACTCAAAGGCATCGAGGAGACCGAGACAATACTCCGCCGCGCCGGCGAAGGCAGCGCGCATATCGAGCTCGACGTTTCACTCGCCCGCGGCCTCAACTACTACACCGGTGCCATCATCGAAGTAAAGGCTCTCGACGTCACCATCGGCAGCATCACCGGCGGCGGCCGCTACGACAACCTCACCGGCGTGTTCGGCATGCCCGGAGTGTCGGGCGTGGGCATTTCGTTCGGCGCCGACCGCATCTACGATGTCCTCAACACACTCGACCTCTACCCCTCCGATGCCACCGCCACGACCAAGGTGATGTTCGCCAACATGGGCGAAACGGAGACCGAAACAGCCTTCAATGCCGCCAAACAGCTCCGTCAGGCCGGCATATCAGTGATGGTCTACCCCGACAATGCCAAGATGAAAAAACAGTTCGGATATGCCGACGACATGGCCATACCCTACGTGGCAATCATCGGCGAGACCGAAATCAACGAAAACAAGATAACCCTCAAGGAGATGGCAACCGGACAGCAGGAAATGCTCACCGTCGAGGATGCCATCGCAAAAATCAACTCCATCTAAACTTAATAATTAATTATGAAAAAGATATTGTTATTCATAGTGGCGATTGCGGCTCTTGCCATCCCCGCCAAGAGTTCGGCACAATTCCGCTACGGTCCCACGGTCGGAGTTGATTTCTCTACACTCAAATTCAAGCAGGACCTCTTCACCATCGATGCTTCCACCGGATTTCAGGCCGGCGTACAGGGCGAACTGATGTTCCCCGGCATCGGTTTCGGCATCGACATCGGCATGCTCTACACCCAGCGCGGCGCCACACTCCACCTCGGCCAGCGCGAAGTATGGGCATCGCAAGGCTACACCGACCCCCGCTGCTACCTCCACTACGTAGAGATACCCCTCAACCTCCGCTTCAAATGGACCCGCATGCAGGGACTCGAAGAGTACATCGCTCCTTACGTATTCGGCGGTCCCTCTCTGTCGTTGCTTGCCGGACACAGCAAAATCGACGCTCTCAAATACGCCTTCGGCGAAATCGGACTGCAATGCGGTATCGGTTTTGAAATCATGCGCCGCTGGCAGATCCAGGGCTCATACACCTGGGGCATGACCTACGCCCTCAAAACCAAACTCCTCGACGACTTCAGCGCCCAAAACCGCACCTGGTCCATCCGCGCCACCTACTTCTTCTGATAAATTTCACAACCCAATACCCTTGTAGGGAGGGTGTTGCAGAACTCCAAAATTTCGGTTTGCGATGTAGGGACGCA
>CAMWJS010000105.1 GCA_947174635.1 uncultured Muribaculaceae bacterium | reverse complement strand
GTGAAGCCGGGGAAGCGCAGGGCGGGCGCGGATGTGGAAGCGGGCGAATTGGAGTTTTTGTTGTTTTCAGTGTCAGCCATCGGGATTTTCAATCTTTACGGTTCTACATTAAGGATTCTTATTCCACGATTCCGAGTTCGCGGAGATACACCTCGATTTGCGCATCGAGCTCAGAGCGTTTCGCTTCAAGGTCTTTGATTTCGGTCATTACTGCCTTGATGTCGATTTCTTCCTCTTCCTCGAATGTATCGACATAGCGGGGAATGTTGAGGTTATAATCGTTGTCGGCTATCTCCTGAAGCGAAGCCAGATGGCTGTATTTTTCGATTTCAGTACGATTGCGGTAGGTATCGACAATCTTCTGTATGTGTTCGGGGCGCAGTTTGTTTTGCGTCTTTACCTTCTCAAACTCCCGGCTTGCATCTATAAAAAGAATGAAATCATCCTCTTTGCGGCATTTCTTGGCTACAATGATGCAGGTGGGTATGCCAGTACCATAGAAGATATTTGGAGGCAAACCTATAATAGCGTCAATGTAGTTCTTGTTCTCGATGAGATAACGGCGTATCTTTCCCTCTGCGTTGCCACGGAACAATACACCGTGGGGAGCTACACAGGCGAGTGTGCCGCCATCATTGAGGTGATGAATCATGTGCAGGATGAAAGCGTAGTCAGCTTTCGATTTCGGAGCCAATGCTCCTGCCTTGCTGAAACGGTCGTCGGAGTTGAATTTCTCTGCTGCACTCCACTGCGCTGAGAAAGGAGGATTTGCAACAACTGCATCAAACTCCCTGTCGGGGAAAGCATCCGATTCGAGAGTGTCTCCATTCTCTATAGTGAAGTCCTTATACTTGACTCCATGAAGAAGCATATTCATACGGGCAAGGTTGAACGTAGTCGGATTCTTTTCCTGTCCGTAGATAGTGTCGGCATTACCGTTGCGGGCAGTACGAAGAAGAAGAGAGCCGGAACCACAAGTCGGGTCATATACATCACGTAGACGAGTCTTGCCTGTGGTCACGATTTCTGCGAGAATCTGGCTTACCTCTTGGGGTGTATAGAACTCTCCGGCTTTCTTACCTGCTCCGGCGGCAAACTGCCCTATCATGTATTCGTAGGCATCGCCAAGAATATCGATGTCGGAAGCCTCGTTAAGCCCGAAGTCTATGCCGTTGAGAGCGACAAGCACGTTAGAAATGAGGGTGTTTTTATCCTCGGTAGACTTTCCCAACTTCGGTGAAGCGAGGTCAATATCAGAAAAAAGGCCTCCGAAATCATCATTGCTATCCTGTCCGACTGTGCTATCCTCTATTTTTTTCAGCGAGCGTTCAAGCTGTGGCAGGATGTTCTCTTTGCGGTCAACCGCCTCAATTATGCTCGAAAAAAGAAATTCAGGTTCAAGAAAATACCCGAGGTTGCTCAGACATTCCTCTTTTATATCGGCTTTGAGTTCGGCATCATCGCTTGCCCAAGCTTCCTTGAATGTAACACCATCCTCCGACAATATATCGTCGGCATACATCTCTATTTTCTCGGACAAATATTTGTAGAAAATAAATCCGAGGGTAAAATACATAAAATCGCTCGCTGACATATTGCCACGAAGATTGTTTGCCACAGTCCAAAGTTGGCTGCGAAGTTGCTGCTGAAGTTCCTCGCTCATTGATTATTCCCAGTTGTATATTTCTATAATTTTACGAAGTTTTTGAAGAATGCGATTGAACACGCTACGACGCTGTTTCAATCCGAGTTTCTTTTTCTTGATAGCGTCCTGAAGAATCTCGTCTTTCTCACGGTGTAGATAGTCGTATTCTTCCATGAATTTATGAAGTGCCGTCCGGTCGATTTCTTCCTCCTCGGCAAGTTGCTCGACGGCACGATTTTTTGCCTTGCGAACATACTCCACCAATCTGGATTCAAGGTCTATGGTACCATCAGCCTTAGACCGCCGGAATTCATCCTGATTGGCATCGACATTCTCGCTGATGAAACCGTCGATGAGCTCAGCCTTGCTTCGCATCTCGGCATCACGAATCATTGTGTCGAGAATCTCCCGGCGTTTTTCGGAATAGTCATCACTGGCAGGGTCAAGGTCATGTATCAGAGCGAGGATATAAGCCACGTTGATTACATCGCTGTGGAGTAGTTCGAGGCAGAAGTCAATATCTTCAAGCGTTGTCTCCGGCTCGTCGCCATAAGTTGCTGCCGGTTCGGCGGCTACTTTTGCAGGTTTAGCACCGAAGTTCTGGGCAATGTCAAGATACTTGCTGCGGAAATCCTGAAACTCCTGCTCTGTCATTATGAAAGAAATGTCTGATGGAGAATACTCCTCGTAAATCTGCATTTCAGCGTGTTTCTTGATTATGTCGCGGAAAGACAGCACAAACGCGACCTTGTCATTCTCGCTTTCAAGAAAGTCTATCTCATCTACATTAGGATATTTAGACAGGAACTGCTCAGTCTTTTCAATGTATTCACGTTTGACATCCTTGAATGGAGGCCGCACTATATCCTCGATTGGATTATTATCGGAGAATAGTTTTATCGAAGCATCAACATTAGTTTTGAGATTGCGGAAACAGATTACCTTACCAAATCTTTTTTTCTCGTTCAACACACGGTTTGTGCGGCTGAAAGCCTGTAACAGTCCGTGATATTCAAGATTTTTATCGACATAGAGAGTGTTGAGCTTCTTGGCGTCGAACCCGGTAAGGAACATCCCGACGACAAGCAGCAAATCGAGCGGCTTCATCTTCGGGTCTTTCTTCTTCATCCTCTTGTTGATATCATCATAATAAAGTCCAAAGTTATCTACCGAGTGGGAAGTGCCGAAGTGCTTATTGTAGTCATCTATGATTTCCTGCATCTCATCTGCCGCTACTTTCGGATTGGCAAAACCTTGGTTCATACCGGTGGATTCATCATCCTGACTGCCGTTTGCTGCGTATGTGAATATCGCACCGATTTTGATATCGGGATTCAATTCTTTGAAAATCTTGTAGTAACGCAAAAGCATCGGCACAGACTGAACCGCAAACAAAGCGTTGTACTCGCCATCAAAAGTGGATTTATTGAAGTTATTGAGGATAAACCTTGCAACTTCACGCATACGGTTCTCGCTTTCAAGGTCAAGGTCTGCGTTACCTGTATAATACTCAACGAGAAAACCAAGCACATTATCATCCGCGATAGCATCTTTAATCAGATACTTGTGCAGGCAGTTACCGAAGATTTCTTTGGTTGTACGGTCATTTTTAGAATTCTCGACGAATATAGGTGTGCCAGTAAAGCCGAATATCTGAAGGTTGTTGAAGAAATTGACGATATTCTTGTGGCTCTCACCGAAATGGCTTCGGTGACACTCATCAAAAATCATCACTACCTTTTTGTTGCGCACATCCTGAATATGTCGGTTGTAATAGTCTTTTGTAACCGCACAATTGAGCTTTTGGATAGTGGTTATTATGATTTTTGAGTCGCTTCCGAGACGATGAATTAGCTCCTTTGTATTGTCTGTGCCATCAACGGCTCCCGGCTCAAAGGCTTCATATTCCGCTTGCGTCTGAGTATCGAGGTCATGCCTGTCAACAACAAAAAGCACCTTGTCAATTTCATCAACCTCCGAAACGAGCTGTGCCGCCTTGAATGATGTCAAGGTCTTTCCCGCGCCGGTGGTGTGCCATATATATCCGTTGTCATTACTGTTGACAACGCGGTCAAGAATCTCCTCTACGGCATAATATTGGTATGGGCGCAAAACCATCAGGCACTTATCCCCTTCATGGAGTACAATATACTTGCTAATTATTTTGCCGAGCGTACACGGGTCGAAGAATTCAGCAGCGAAAAGACTTAGCTGATTGAACGGGTTGTTCTTCCTGTCAGTCCAGTTAAACGTGAACTTATAACCACTGTTCGGGTTATTGGCGAAATAACGGGTGTTCACGCCATTGGAAATCACGAAAAGCTGAATATAGTTGAACAGTCCATGAAATGATGTCTTGTGATAACGTTGAACCTGATTGTATGCTTGTTTTAATTCAACGCCACGTTTCTTTAACTCAATCTGAACCAATGGCAGTCCGTTTATCAATATGGTAACGTCATAGCGACACTGGCGACGACCTTCCACCGTTATTTGATTGGAAACCTGAAATTCATTCTGACACCATTTATGTCGGTTGAGGAATTCAAGCCATACACGTTGTCCATTGTCAAGCTCCAAAGGTAGTAAATCCCGTAATTTCTTAGCTTTTTCAAACGTAGTGCCGCCTTCAAGATAGAGCATGACTTTATTGAACTCATTATCTGTAAGCTCTGCCCTGCCATGCAACGCCAGTTCCTTGGCATTGTGCTTTTCTAATTGTCGTTTGAAATTGGATATAAGGTTAGTTTCCTCTCTGATTTCAACGTATTCATACGCCATATCAGTGAGTGTCTTTATCAAACCTTTCTCCAGTGCGTCTTCGCTTTGAGTTAGTGCCATATATTAATAACTAAACTCCGTGGCAGTTTTCTGAGTGCTGACCGAGCTTGTAACGACTGCTTTGGAGTTTTGGGAATTGATTGGTTTAACGGAATTATGCCCTTACGTCTTAACCGTTTCGGCCGTCTTCAGAATTTTGAGGTTACTATATTACAAATATAGCGGTTTTTTCTGAGATGGCAATTGAATATGCTGAGAAACATAGGATTGTGGGCGGATTACAATGTGTGAGCCGAATTATCCGTTTGTGTCTTTGTGTGGTGGGGTTAGTCCCAATATGATTTTTTGTTTTTGTGCAACCTTTTGCTGTCGAACCAGGGGAGGGTTTTTATCTGATTTTTCGCTCGTGCCCTACGTGCGGATTTGCGCATTCTAAGCTCTCTGCGCCGAGGTGACTCGGTCTTATTTCCTGAAGAATACCCGGAACTTTTCGGTATCTTTATCGCATTGAGGATTATTACTGTAATAAATACAACTATCCATACTCCCATAGCTTCAACGTTTTGACGGTCAGTGGACTTTGAGGAGTTGGATGTCGAAGATGAGGGTGGAGTTGCCGGGGATGCCGTGGGTGCCGCGTGGTCCGTAGCCGTAGGCGGCGGGGATGTAGAGCTGCCAGCGGTCGCCTTCGTGCATGTTTTTGAGGGCTATCTGCCAGCCTACTATGAGGTCGCGGAGGCGGAAGGCGTCGCAAACTTTGTTGCGGGTGTTGTCGTCGAAGACTTTGCCGTTGATGAGCGAGCCTTTATAGTAGACTGATACTACGCTCGAAGCGTTGGGCGATTTGCCTTTGCCTGCCGTCAGGATGCGGTAGAGGATGCCGTTGGTGAGTTCTCTGACGCCGGGCTGCTGCGATAGTTCCTCGAGGTATTGCTCGTTGGCGAGTTTATATGCTTCCTTGCTGTTTTTTGCCATAGTGGTTTTCGGTTTATTCCGGTTGACATTTGTTCCATCAGCCGATAAAAATGGTTATAATTAGCCATTGGGCGGCTTCGGCTTAATCATTATCTTTGCAAAGATAATTCATTTCGCATCTTGTTACACTATGACTGAAAAAGAAAAAATGCTCAAAGGCTTGATTTACGATGCCAATCGCGATGCGCAGCTGATTGCGGAACGGATGGAGTGCAAGAAAAAGTGCCGCGAATACAACGACGCTGCTCCCGACGACATGGCACGGCGCAGGTCGCTGCTCGACAGCATTCTGGGAGATATCGCGGGCGATGTGCTGATAGAGCAGCCTTTCTACTGCGACTATGGCTACAACATCAGCGTTGGGCACAATTTCTTTGCCAATTTCAATGTCACGATACTCGACGAGGCGCCGGTGAATTTCGGCGACAATTGCGTGATTGGCGCGGGAAGTGTGGTGGTGAAAGATGTTCCGGCCAACTGCATGGCGGCCGGCAATCCATGCAAATTTATAAAACCTATAGACTGACACGATATGAAAAGATTTATGACATCGATGCTGCTCGGTGGAGCGGCTCTGCTCGGCGCTCAGGCGCAGACTCTCGAGAAGATGAACTGGTTCAACGAACCGGCGGAATGGTCGATTGCCGACGGACGGCTGACTATGTCGGTGACTCCCAAAAGCGACTACTGGCGCATATCGCACTATGGCTTCACGGTTGATGACGCGCCGTTCTACTACGCTGAATATGGCGGCGAGTTCGAGGCCAAAGTCAAGGTGGCTGGCGACTACAAGGTGCGCTTCGACCAGGCCGGCATGATGATACGCATCGACCACGAGAATTATATCAAGACCGGCATTGAGTTTGTCGACGGCAAGTACAATCTAAGCACGGTGGTCACGCACCACACGTCGGACTGGAGCGTGATTGCGCTCGACAAACCGGTGAAGGAGCTGTGGATAAAGGCCGTGCGGCGACTTGACGCCATCGAGATATTCTATTCGTTTGACGACAAAGAGTATACGCTGATGCGCAACGCCTGGATGGAGGCCAACCGTCCGGTGAAGGTCGGCATGATGGCAGCCTGCCCCGACGGCGACGGATTCGATGTCACTTTCTCTGATTTCAGCGTGAAGCATCTGCCCGACAAGGTAAGAACCGAGTGGCTGGAAAAGAACGCGGAATAGCATATCACTCGTTATTGCCAATCTCAGAGGGTGTTGCAGGGCCAAACTTTCCGCGATTAAAAACCGCGGCTACTAAGCACAGCGGCCTGACAATAAGCAGTGTAGTAGCCGGGGGTGTTGCAGAACTCCAAAACGTAGGGACGCACGGCTCGTGCGTCCGCAAA
>CAMWJS010000104.1 GCA_947174635.1 uncultured Muribaculaceae bacterium | reverse complement strand
ACCGGGGTTAATAGTAGACCCTCAAGCCTCCGGCTTTCCGATGAAGTTATGCTTAAGTAAACAGCATTGGGACGCGATTAATTGAGTCTGCGCTATAATTTTGACATCTAACGAGTTGTGCTATTAAGATGTGGACGCAATGAATCGCGTCCCAATGCTGTTTACTTAAGGGGCGTGGAGGGTGTTGCAAAACTCGATTTTAGCTTTCCGCGGTTGAAAACCGCGGCTACTACACAGCTGATTATCAAGATCCTTTGCATAGTAGCCGCGGTTTTCAACCGCGGAAAGTTTAGTTCTGAACATCCTCGTCTTAAGTTAATAGCAATGAATCGCGTCCCTACAATTTGGTTCGCATTTTGGGAGTTCTCCAACTCCCTCAAATTGGTCTTATTGGGCTAATGGGGCCAATAAGGAGCGCTATGTAAACACTTCCAAGAAAGCCAGCATCAGGTTCCTCAGACCACATCGGGGCTCCGGATGACATGTTCCCGCAGAGTTTATTCTTTTTCGCAATAAGGCAATAAAGAATAAATCTGACTATTACGGCGATAATTACTCAATAAATCAGGGCGGGAATGAAGAAAAATTTTGCGCTGTCGAAAAAAATGGCTATGTTTGTAAATTACTTAAATCAACAACATCATATTGATTTATCTACTTTAACCATTAGCCGCAATAGATCGCTCAGATGGATTGCCGCTGTTAATCTCTCTTATAAAACAGGATTATGCTGAATATAATCAAAAATGACCCGTGGCTCGAGCCTTTCGCTCCGGCTATCGAAGGACGTCACAACGATGCCGTCAGAAAAGAAAAAGAGCTTATCAAAGGTAACAAAAACCTTGAAGGATTTGCCAACGCTCACAATTATTTCGGGCTTCACCGCGACGACAAGGGCTGGGTGTTCCGCGAATGGGCGCCCAACGCCACGGCCATAACCCTCATAGGCGACTTCTCTGACTGGAAGGAACTCCCCAAATACGCGCTCAAACGCATTGACAACGGAGTGTGGGAACTGCATCTTGGCCCGCGCGGCCTGAAACACGGCCAGCTCTACAAGATGAAGGTACACTGGGACGGCGGCGAAGGGGAGCGCATCCCCGCTTACGCCACCCGTGTTGTCCAGGACGAACAGAGCCACATATTCTCGGCTCAGGTATGGGCGCCCAGGAAGCAATATGAGTGGAAAAACACAGCATTCACCCCCGACACCCGCCCGCTTCTGATTTACGAATGCCACATCGGCATGGCACAGCAGCGCGAAGGGGTCGGCACATACGTGGAGTTCCGCGACAACATATTGCCGCGCATACACGCCGACGGATACAACGCCATACAGATAATGGCCATCCAGGAGCATCCTTACTACGGCTCGTTCGGCTATCATGTGTCGAGTTTCTTCGCACCGTCAAGCCGCTTCGGCACTCCCGAGGAGCTCAAGAGCCTGATTGACCGCGCCCACGAGCTTGGCATCGCTGTCATCATGGACATCGTGCACTCGCATGCCGTAAAGAACGAGAACGAGGGTCTGGGACGCCTCGACGGCTCGTACAACCAATATTTCTACGGCGACCACCGTCGCGAGCATCCGGCATGGGACTCGCTCTGTTTCGACTACGGCAAGAACGAGGTGCTGCATTTCCTTCTGTCCAACTGCAAATACTGGCTGGAGGAATTCAAGTTCGACGGATTCAGATTTGACGGCGTAACCTCGATGCTCTATTACGACCACGGTCTGGGACAGGCTTATTGCTCTTACGGCGACTATTACAACGGCGCGCAGGATGTCAACGCCATCACTTACCTCACTCTGGCCAACAAGCTCATACACTCCATCAACCACAATGCCATCACCATAGCCGAGGAGATGAGCGGCATGCCCGGCCTTGCCGTGAAAATCAAGGACGGAGGCATCGGCTTCGACTATCGCATGGCGATGGGTATCCCCGACTACTGGATAAAGACACTCAAGGAGAAGAAAGACGAGGACTGGCATCCGACATCCATCTTCTGGGAGCTCACCAACCGCCGCAGCGATGAAAAGACAATATCGTATGTCGAGAGCCACGACCAGGCGCTCGTGGGCGACAAGACGGTGATATTCCGTCTCATAGACGACCAGATGTACTGGCACATGATGGTGGGGGACAACAACATGACCGTCGACCGCGGCATTGCCCTGCACAAGATGATACGCCTCGTCACGCTGTCGACAATCAACGGCGGCTACCTCAACTTCATGGGCAACGAGTTCGGCCATCCGGAATGGATAGACTTTCCCCGCGAAGGGAACGGCTGGAGCTACAAATATGCACGCCGCCAGTGGGACCTTGTCGACCGCGAGGACTTGAAATACAAGTATCTCAATGCGTTTGACAACGCGATGGTGGAGCTTGTCAGCAGCGTGATTAATTTCCAGGCGCTCAGCATCGAGAAGCTGTGGGAGAAGGACGACGACCAGGTGCTCGCGTTCCGTCGCGGCGACCTCGTGTTCGTGTTCAACTTCAATCCGTTCAAATCATTTACCGGCTACGGCATACTCGCTCCGGCGGGCAAATACAAGGTGGTGCTGTCGTCAGACGACACCGTGTTCGGCGGCTTCGGCAACATCGACAGGAACGTGGAGCATCTCACCCAGCACGACGCTCTCTATGCCCCCACAGGCAAGGAGTGGCTCAAACTCTATCTTCCGGCCCGCTCGGCCCAGGTGCTCCGGCTCGACCGCGCGCCCGGCAAACGTAGCTCGGCCGGCAAGGGCAAAGGTTCAACCGGCAACAAATAGCGAGACGACGTGGCAGGAGTAAAAAGACTGATGAAGGATACTGCCATTTATGGTGTGAGCAGCATCGTAGGGCGGTTTTTGAACTGGTGTCTGGTGCCGATGTACACCTACCTGTTCCCCACCGAACAGTATGGTATCGTCACCAATATCTACGCCTACGTGGCGCTGGTGCTCATCATACTGCTCTACGGCATGGAGACCGGATTTTTCCGTTTCGCAAACCACGAGCGGTGGAACAACCCGACGCAGGTGTACTCGACCACGCTGATTTCGGTCGGCTCATCCTCGATGCTGTTCATCATTGCGGCATGCCTCTTCTCGCCGCAGATAGCCGACGCTCTCAACTGCGGCGACCACCCATCCTACATATGGATGATGGCCATAGCCGTTGGTCTCGACGCCTATTGCTCCATACCGTTCTCATATCTGCGCTACAGAAAGCGTCCGGTGCGTTTCGCCACACTGAAATTCGTCAATATCGGACTCAACATAGGCCTCAACCTATTCTTCCTCATATTGTGCCCGCTGATATGGAAGCACTCTCCGGGGCTTATAGGATGGTTCTACGACCCTGGCTTCGGCATCGGTTACATATTCCTTGCCAACCTGCTGTCGTCAATGGCGATACTGCTGCTGCTCACACCGGAGCTGCGTGTCAGCTACAGCTTCAACACCCGTCTGTGGCGCGAGATGCTGCGATATAGCTTTCCCCTGCTGATACTCGGCATCGCCGGCATCATGAACCAGACTATCGACAAGATATTGCTGCCGTTTCTGGTCGACGACCCTGTCGACGCCTCGCAGCAGCTCGGCATCTATGGCGCCAACTACAAGATAGCCATCGTCATGGTGATGTTCATACAGGCGTTCCGCTTCGCCTACGAACCGTTTATCTTCGACAAGAACAAGGAGAACGGCGGCGACAAACGGCAAGCCTATGCCGACGCGATGAAATTTTTCGTCATCTTCGGCCTGTTCATATTCCTGGGGGTGATGTTCTATCTCGATGTGCTCAAGTATTTCATCTCGCCCCGCTATTTCGCAGGCCTTAAAGTAGTGCCGATAGTCATGACGGCCGAATTCTTCTTCGGCATTTTCTTCAATCTCTCGCTATGGTACAAGCTTACCGACAAGACGATATGGGGCACATGGTTCTCGCTCGGCGGCCTTGCCATAACGCTTATCATCAACATCGTGTTTGTGCCTGTGTATGGCTATACCGCCTGTGCCTGGGCCGCATTCTGCTGCTACGGCGCGATGATGACGGCATCATATCTCATCGGCCAGAAAAAATATCCGATTAACTACGACCTGCCGCGCCTTGGCCTATATATACTCTGTGCGGCAGCTCTTTACGGAGGGGCAATACTCATCACCACCGGTTCGGAATTCTTCAATTTCACGGTGCGCGCCGTCCTCCTCATAGCATTCGGTACATTAATTTGGGTTAAGGAGAAGCCATTGGCCCGTAATGTTTCCAGAAATAAAGCAAACTGACGATTATGGAAAAGAAACGCATCGTACTGCTGAGCCACAACGACCTGCTTGGAGGAGCCGCGATTGTAACCTATCGCCTTATGAAGGCGCTGCGTGATCTCGGGCACGAAGCCGACATGCTGGTCTTCAACAAGACATGCGACAATCCGCACGTCCACCAGCTCGGCACACGCCCCGTCAGGGGAATGCGATTTCTGCAGGAACGCGCCGGAATAATACTTCGCAACGACTTCAACCGACGCGACCTCTTCAAGATATCCACCGCATCCACAGGCATGAACATCCACCGCCACCCTCTCGTAAAAAGTGCCGACGCCATATTTGCCAACTGGATAAACCAATCGACAGTGTCGCTCAGAGAGATGCAGCGCATCTGCGACATGGGAAAGCCAGTAATCTGGACCATGCACGACATGTGGTGCATGACCGGGATATGCCATCATGCTTACGGATGCAGCAACTATCACGGACAATGCGGAGAATGTCCCTATCTGGGACGCAAGGCCTCACCCGACGACCTTTCACACAAAGTGTGGCGCAAAAAGAAAGAACTCTACGACAATACTGACATAAAATTCGTTGCCGTCAGCAACTGGGTCAAGGAGTGCGCGCAAAAAAGCTCGCTTCTGCGCGACAAGGATATCAGCGTGATACACAATGCGTTCCCCTCCGACATGTTCCGCACATTCTCCGACAAGCCGTTCACGATGGAGACAAGAAGCCGGTTCAGACACATCATCGCGTTCGGAGCCGCGAAGCTCGATGACCCCGTAAAGGGACTTCCCTACGCCATCGAGGCGCTTAACATACTCATGGACGAGTCGCCAGACGTAGCGGCAGGGTCAATCGCGGTTTTCTTCGGCCAGACCGACCGCGAGGACCTGTTTCAGAAACTGCGCTTCCCGCATATAGCATGCGGCACAATCAACGACCACACCGTGCTCCACCAGCTGCTCGTGCAGACCAAAGTGATTTTGTCGACATCGCTCTACGAGACCCTCGGAGGCACACTGATAGAAGGTATGTCGGCAGGAGCGGTTCCCGTATCGTTCGGCGAGGGTGGACAGACCGATATCATCGACCACAAAGTCACCGGTTACATAGCAGAATACCGCAATCCTCGCGACGTGGCCAAAGGGATAAAATGGGCCCTCACCTCAAATATCGACCGCGAAAAACAACACGAAACGATACGTCAACGCTTCAACGCCAACAACATAGCCCTCAAATACCTCTCACTCATCTGATCGCTGCAAACTACAATTAAAAGCCTATGTTCCGCGGTTAAAAACCGCGGCTACTATGCATACACCTACATATCAAACAATCATAAGCTACAACTTTAACTGCAGAATAAAAAACTATACCGTGAGATTTTTCAACAAGAATGAACATGTAGATATTCATTACAATAGTTTACCTCATTGGCAACAAGGGGACTGCGTTACATTCATTACCTGTAGACTTGCAGATTCTCTGCCCGCTGAAAAAATTTCTGAATATGAAGATTTGAAACTTAGATTCGAAATTAATAATCCGAAACCCTGGTCTTCAGAAATTATAGATTTATATAACTCTACAATTGGAGATAAAATAGATTATTGGCTTCATCAAGGACACGGATCATGTATTCTTTCAAACACACATTGCAGAAATATTTTAGCTGAAACATTATTCTATAATGATGGAATAAGGTATAACTTATATGCTTTTGTAATAATGCCTAATCATGTACACATACTATTTTCACCTTTAGATAAATTATCTTCCATACTGCATTCACTAAAAAGACACTCTGCACGTCATATAAATGCGTATTTGAATAGAAATGGTAGTTTATGGCAAAAGGAATCATTCGACCATTTAGTCAGAAGCAAAGAAAAATTTGAAAAATATATAACCTATATAAAAGAAAACACAAAAAATCTTAGATCCGATAGATACTCGTTGTATATATCAAAATAACAATAGGAGGAAATATCGATAGTAGGAGGGCGTCGCAAAACTCATTCTTATCTTTCCGCGGTTAAAAACCGCGGCTACTACGCTACTGATTGTCAGGATGCTGCGCTTAGTAGCCGCGGTTTTCAACCGCGGAAAGTTTAGTTCTGCAACACCCTCAAAAGTTTGTTCAGCAACATCTTCTAATGGAGTAACGAGTCTAACACCGCATACTTCAATCTCTTTCTTTGGCCTCTTTCACCGAGGTTTGCCTTTATTTTTATTCAATTAACATTGTTTCTTGTAGATTTTACGTAAATTTGCAAGATACTGTATTCATATATATCATAAACCAACGTACTATGCCTTTTGTAAAATGCCCTGAATGTGGAAAGCTTAACTCTGTAAAGCTTAAAAATTGTCCGAAGTGTGAAACTTCCATGGACTCTGCTCGCGCATCTTATAATTCAGACACACAATCTCTGTCAAACGACACAACCGGCAATACGGCCGGATCACATACCGGAATCTGGGGACAGCCTGTGCAACAGAATGCGCCTCAAAATCAGAACAATCCCTGGGGACAGCCTGCGCAACAG
>CAMWJS010000103.1 GCA_947174635.1 uncultured Muribaculaceae bacterium | reverse complement strand
TTGCGGACGCACGAGCCGTGCGTCCCTACGTTTTGGAGTTCTGCAACACCCCCTCAACTGAAATCGAGTTTTGCAACACCCTCGATTTACATCACTTTATTTATAATAAAAAGCTGGCAGCTAAGTAAATCAGGTCCTCCGGACGCTAAACACCCTCCATATTATTTGGAGCAGTTTACATGACAGATGCGAAAAATTGACCGAGACATATTGGCTATTGCCGTGCCGTCGATAGTGGCTAATATCACAACTCCGCTGCTTGGGCTTGTGGATATGGCTATCGTCGGACACATGGGCAGCCCGGTGTATATGGCGGCGATAGCACTTGGCGGCACTATGTTTTCCATGATATACTGGGTGTTCGCCTTTCTGCGTATGGGCACCTCGGGAATGACGGCGCAGGCTGTCGGTGCCGGCGATATCGCGGAGCGCGACGCCTCGCTCTACCGGGCCATGTCGGTGGCTCTGATTATCGGGGTGTCGCTTATCGCGCTTCAGGTGCCGGTATGCCGCGTGATGCTGCATTTTTTCGGGGGTGATGCCACGGCTTCAGCTCTTGCCGCACGATACTTTGACATACTCATATACGGCGCTCCGGCCACGATGGGGCTTTATGTGCTCAACGGGTGGATGATAGGGGTGCAGAACAGCCGGCTTGCGATGTGGACTTCGTTGATTATCAATGTGGTGAATATCGCGGCGAGCCTGATGCTTGTCTATGCGGCGCGGATGGGAATAGCCGGTGTGGCCACCGGGTCGCTTATAGCCCAGTGGACGGGATTTGCGGCGGGATGCATGATGATAAGGCGTTACAGACCGCGTATAGGCGAGTTGCGGAGACTTTTTGAGGCCGGACGGCTTAAACGGTTCTTTTCGGTCAATGTCGATATTTTCCTCCGTACGCTGTGCCTTGTGGCTGTGACGGTGTGGTTCACCCGCGCGGGTGCCGGACAGGGCGACATAGTGTTAGCTGTCAATGCGCTGCTTATGCAGCTGTTCATACTGTTCTCGTATATGATGGACGGGTTTGCGTTCGCAGGCGAGGCTTTGGCCGGGAAGCTGACCGGTGCCGGCGATGTCAGGACGAAGCATGCGGTGGTAAGGCGTCTGTTTGTTATCGGGGGAGGTGTGTCGATTGTATTTACCGTAGTGTATGCGCTTTTCGGCCGGGAGATATTGGGGGCGCTGAGCACGGAGGCTTCGGTAGTGGCGATGGCGCAGGAGTATCTGTGGTGGGGCGTGTCGGTGCCGCTTGCCGGCATGACGGCATTCATCTGGGACGGCGTGTTCATCGGGGAGACGCGCACGCGGCAGATGCTGCTGTCGATGGCTGTGGCGATGGTGGTGTTTTTCACTGTGTATCTGACTCTTTATCCCTCGCTTGGCAATCATGCGCTGTGGCTTGCGTTCATACTTTATCTCGCCGTGAGGGGAGCGGTGCAGACTGTATTCTATCTTCGCAGAAATTGAGGCATCCTCTGAATTGCATTTTGGCGGTATTTTTATGCAGATTTAATACAAAATCGATGTTGCAGATTTGTATAAATGATAAAAAATCAGTTAATTTGCGGTTTAAATGCCATAGTGCGCTTTAGTCATGGGGTAAGTGACAAAATTCCCGACTGACAGACCAATTATTATTTATATAAACAGAACGCATGAAAAGATTTTTACGCAACGCGACGATGGCAGCTGCCATCGTGCTCGCCTCCGGCTCCGCCGCAGCCGAGCCTACAGTATTACTTGATGTAGACTTCTCGGAAAAATGTACCGCAGGTACTGAGGCCGAACCCCAAATGTTCAGATATACGTTTGACTTTTCCAATCTTGGATTTACCGGCTGGTCACTTTCGTCGGCAACCAAAGTCGGTCAAGCAGGGGGCTCGCTTTTTATAAGCGATGGTGCCACGGTTTCAACCGCGGGTCTTACCAACGTGTCAACCACCAACGGCGCTATCAAAGTGACGATGGCAGTGAAACTCAACAAGACCAATATGGGTATCGTCCAGCTTGCATGGGGTTCGGCTTACGGCACCAAAATGAATGCCGAGGTCTATACCGATGACTGGACTACGGTGGAATACGTCGTTACACCTACTTCGGCCTTATCTTATTCCAATAAAGCGGTATTCGGCCCGTTTCTTGTTGCCGACGGCATATTTGTCAAGAGCATAAAGATAGAGCAGGGCAAGGAATTCCTCGGTGTGCCTACGCCGTATCTTCCCTCAGATGCCAATGGAGAGTCGTTTACCGCACGCTGGAAAGCTGTCAGCGGTGCCACCAAGTATTATCTCGATGTATACAGCTACAATGCGGCCGGTGAAAAAGTGATGTTCCTTGACAATCAGGAGGTGACACCGGCTTCGACCACAGCTGCATACGTGACATATAAAGTGGAAGGCCTGAATTCGGGTACTACTTACTACTATGTAGTTCGCGCAGCTAATGAAGATGGTGTTTCTTCCGATTCGGAGGAGATTGAGGTTGTCAAAGTCATCTCGTCGCTCGACAAGCCCAAGGTCAGCGTGTCGGCATCGACCGACGGCAGCTATACCGCTTCATGGGAAGCTGTTGCCGACGCTGAAAACTATTTCGTGAAAGTGCTTTGCCGCAAGACTCTTGCCGAGACAGGCAATTTCAATGTGCTTGAGGAGAACTTCGACTGCTTTACTACCGGTACGGTCACCGAAGTTGAGTACGCCTATGAACGCCATCTCGCTTTGCTACGGGAAGAAGGCTGGACAGGCGATGAGATGTGCTACATCGCAGGTGCGTTAGGCCTCTATCCTTTTATGGATAATTCCTATCTTGCCACCCCGGCTCTTGACCTTGCTGACAATGATGGCAAAGTTACTGTAGTTATCACAGCCGGTGCCGCCAATTATGCAGGCTTTGTGGCTGCAGGCTCTGTCAAACTGTCTCTTGAAGATGCCGAAGGCAATCTCACCGATCCTGTTGTGCTTAATATCGACAATGCGGGATTTAAGGAGTATACTCTTGAACTGACCGGCGGTACTGCCGCTTCCAAAGTGAAAATCTATGGTTGCGACGAAGATGCCGCTTCAAAATATCTGTTTGACAATATAGCCATTCAGCAGGTTAAGCCTGCCGGCTATGTGAACACCACGACTTGCGCAACTGACGAGGTTGAGGGTACAAGCTATTCCGGTACTGTTGCGAATGAGGAGAATACGGCATATTATATCACAGTTACGGCTGCGGCCAAGACCGTTGACGGCGGAAGCGTGGGCACTGTATACTCCGCTCAGAGCGACGAGGTGTTGATTGCGAACTTCTCGGGCGTTGAGAATGTGGTCGCCGGAACTGAGGCTGCGGTCGCAGTCAAGTCGCTTGGCAACGGCGTGATTGAGGTTATTGCCGCTGATGATACCGTGGTTGAGGTGTATGACCTTGCAGGCCGCAAGATTGCAGCCGAGGCTGTTGTCGCAGGTGTAAATACACTCAGTGTCAACGCTACCGGCGTGGCAATCGTCAAGGCCGGCACCGTTGTTGCCAAAGTAATACTTTAATTTCAGACAGTAGGGACGCGATTTATCGTGTCCGCATCAGCCGGGTGGTATTGAGCCATCCGGACGCGGACGTGATAAATCACGTCCCTACAAGTATTTAGAATCATGAAAAAACTTTTTTATTTATTATTGGCTTTCGGGTTGGCGTCAGGAGCTGATGCCAAAACCATTATGCCGTCGGAGGCCGAAGGTATCGCAGCCGGATTTATGGCGGGTAAGACTTTCGGCATGCCCCGGATGAAAAAAGCACCCGGAACGGCTGCCAATGATCGCGCTTCGCTCCCGTATTATATCTATAATTGCGAGGATGGCGGATTTGTGATAGTGTCGGGCGATGACCGTTTTGGTGAAATTCTGGCCTACAGCTATGCGGGCTCCATTGATATGACGGCGGCTCCCGATGGACTCACCGGTCTGCTCGGACTCTATGCTACTGCTTACAATGCGCTCCCTGCCGGGGATGAAACCGCCGGCTCCATGATGGCGTCGGCTCCCACCGTGGTGGTAGAGCCGCTGCTTGGCAATATCGCATGGGGGCAGGACGCTCCTTTCAACTCTCTGACTCCGGTATCGAGCGGGACGACGCATTTCTACACCGGCTGCGTGGCATGCGCTGCAACTCAGATAATGCGTTACTACAGCTGGCCGGAGAAGGGTACAGGCACGAAGACCTATACTGACCCTCTGTCGAAAAATACTCTGACCGCCGATTTCGGCAATACGGAATACAAGTGGTCGCTGATGCCGGCCAAGGTGCCGCAGATTACAAAAGCGGAGCAGATACAGGCATATTCGACTCTGGCGGCGCATTTCGGCGTGGCTGTCGAGATGCAGTATGAGGCGTCGGGCAGCGGTGCCTACGATATGCTCGTGCCGTACGCCCTGCGCACATATTTCGGTTACGATGCCGGTGTGCGTGGCCATCTGCGTGATTATTATTCCACTTCCGAGTGGATGAGCCTTATAAAGGATGAACTGTCGCAGGGTCGTCCGGTATTTTACGGAGGTTCGAGCGACAGGGGTATGGGTGGCCATGCATTTGTGCTCGACGGATATGACTCGCAGGATTTCGTGCATGTCAACTGGGGATGGTATGGCAATTCCAACGGTTATTTCCGTATCAATCATCTCGACCCGTCGTCGCTCGGCGAAGGTGGAGGCGCCGGAGGATACAATCTGAGCCAGGATATGGTGACCGGCATACGTCCGGCGCAGGCCGGTTCGGTACGCGATTATGCTGTGTACGGCGAGTCGCGCCTGAGTGTCGACGGTCCGTTCGGTGGGGCTTTCACAATGATGAGTTTCCTTGGAAATATCGATGTGGAGCCGTTCAGCGGACGCCTTGAAGGTGCGTTGGTGAAAAACGGTGAGATTGTCGCGACTCTTGGCGGCGACAACATTTCGCTTGGCGGCTTCAGCAGCGGACATTCCGGCTCGTCGCTCGTGACTCTGCGCAACGTGGCTTCATCGGTCGACGGCGTCCTGGATGGCGATTATGATATCTGCTTCGTCTACCGGGGAAGTGACAGTGACGTCTGGAGCATACTTCGTCATTCGAACGGACTTCCTTCGCGTGCGAAAGTTAAGGTCGCAGGCGGCGAAATTATTCTCGGCGAGAAGCATGTGCCGTATCCCGATGTCGTGCTTCACTCGGAAATAGAGACTGACGGAGATTTGTATGCAGGCGGCTACGGGCGCGCTTTGTTCGCGATGGAGAACCGTACCGGTGATTACGATATATCCACAATCACGATACGTCTTGTCAATATCGCCAACCCTTCGGTGAAGTCAGAGACCGATTTCAATGTGCATGTCTACAACCAGAGCATCGAGACTGTCGATATCACGTTTCCTGTCAGCACGCAGATTCCCGCAGGCAAATACCGTGTGGAGGCTCTTGTCATCGACAATGGCAAGGAGTATCCCTTCGCGCTCAACGGCCATGAGCAGACGGTGGTCAATGTGCTTGACATGCCATCGGCTCCCGTATTGCGTCTCGCAGCCACTCCGACATGGCAGGTCAACAACAGCTCGGCTGCCGTCGCCGACCGTCTGGCGCAAGGCGAATTCGTCTATATCACCGGAACTTTCCGCAATGCCGGCGTGCCGGGTACGGCCAAAGTGCTTACGCGTCTGACCAACACGGCTACCGGGCAGACATCACCGCTGGTCATGGCCGAAGCGACATTCAGCGGAGGCGGGGCTGTGTCGGTGACATTCGCGCGTCAGGTGCCTCACGATCCCGGCACTTACACGGTCGATTTCGTGCAGGTAGGCGATGATTACAGAGAGACGCCCATAGCGATGATGTCGGGCGAACCGCTTGTCATCACCGTAGATCTGTCGGATAACATCGTCGCTGATGTGACGGCGTTTGAGTTCCCCGAAAAGATCGGCAAGGAGGAGCGCGTGCCGTTCAGTCTTGAAGCAGTTGCGCGTCAGACGGTCTCAAATACCGTTTATCTGCGCTTGCGTCAGCTCACAAACTCCAAGGGTGAGATTGTGACGATGAAGAGCGGCACGAAATTCGTAGCCGGCGAACCTGTCACCATATCAGGCAACTACCGCCCGGGCAGCTCGCTTGAGGACGGCATCTACATGATAATCGCTGAGGCCGGACCGTCAAGTTCAAAGACTACACCCCTCGGCAACCATGCCCTGTATGCCAAGACGGTGGCTATAGGCGACGTTAGCGCAGTCGATGCCATAGAGGCGGCAAAAACCACCGCCGCAATATGGCTTGAAGGCCGACAGCTCCGCGTGGTGGCAGCCGAAGGCCGTGAAGTGGCGTCGGTCGACATCCACACCGCCGCCGGAGCACTCATAGCCCGCGACCGTTATGACCTCTCAACTCTGACCCCCGGCATCTACATAGTATCGGCAACCCTCGACAACGGATCCCGCACCACAGCCAAAATCGCAGTGAGGTAGACGAATAAGAAGAAGGTAGACTAATAATTTTATTTAGAATAAAGGCGATGCATCATTGTGAGACATCGCCTTTATTTTATTTAGAAAGTTGATTGTTATCAATATTCTTGTTATATTTTGATACTGTTTCTTTGAGTGTGTCTGATGCCGGGCACTAAAAAAGGACCAGCCAAATTTTGACCGGTCCGAACAAGTTTGTAATTTTAGGTGGCTAAAACTTAAAATTCAAACTAATGGATTTGACAAAATTACAACTTTTACGGAATCGTCGTCATCATCGTCACTACAACTTGTGAATGCTAATGACAAGATTACACACAATGCTACAGCAATCAGAGACTGTAGATACTTGATTTTTTGTTTTATAATAAAAACCTTAAGTACATGACAAAAATTTGAAAACATCGAATTTTGGGGTATAAGCAGGACG
>CAMWJS010000102.1 GCA_947174635.1 uncultured Muribaculaceae bacterium | reverse complement strand
TCGTAGAAAAGACGGTATACAGAGTCGCCGTCGTTCTGATAGTTCTTGGCTGCGTTGATACCGCCCTGAGCCGCGATAGAGTGGGCGCGGCGGGGTGAATCCTGAATGCAGAAGTTGAGCACGTTGAAGCCCATCTCGCCGAGTGTCGACGCTGCCGACGCTCCTGCCAGACCCGTACCGACGACGATTACATCGAGGTTACGCTTGTTGGCGGGGTTGACGAGTTTCTGATGTGCTTTATAGTTGGTCCACTTATCAGCTACGGGACCTTCGGGTATCTTTGAGTCAATCTGATATTCGGGGAGGGCGGCCGATTCGATGTCGGCGAAATCTTTCATGATCGGAGTCGAGTCAATCATCCCTTCGAGATTTTTAATATCTGCCATAACTGATTAATTAAAATGTTCCTTCGTTAAAGTTATCGCTCACTGAATCGGAAGCGTTGCGGTCGCCGCAGGCAGATGCGTCGCATGCGCTAACGGCGCAGCCTTCGACACACACTGCATAGATTTTTGCCAGGGTGGCGCAACGGTGGCATGACTCGGCGCATTCGCCGGCGGCACAGCCACATTCGTCGCAGCTTTCGCAGCCTTCACAACCTTCGCAGTTGCAGGCCGGAGCCATCTCGACATATTGTTCGATCAGAGCCTCGTTTGAAGTGTAGTAGCCACGTTTTGCCTGCACGGTGAACACGATTGCCTCAACAGCAAACAGGAGAACTACCACTGTAGCCCATACTGTGCCGATGGTTTTCAGGCGGTTCATCCATACACCGTTGTTGAGACCTGACGACTGGCACATCGACCAGAAGCCGTGGGTCATGTGAAGCCACAGAGCGCCGAAACCGATAAGATAGACAATCAGAGTGACGGGGCAGCTGAATGCTTTCTGGATGAAGAGAGTGCCTGCCGCTCCGGGGAACTCGCCTTCAAGGCCGAGCACTTCGGGGAGCTGCATCTTTGCCCAGAACTGGAAAAGGTGCACGATCAGGAAACATACGACCACGATACCGAGAACGAGCATGTTCTTTGACGACCATTCAACCTGTTTCGGACGTGAAGTCACGGCATAGCGGTCGTTGCCGCGTGCGCGGCGGTTCTCGTAGGTAAGCCACAGGGCGTAGAGGATGTGGAGAATGAAACCGCCGGCCAGGATGGCAGTGCCGATAAGGGCATACCAGTTGGCGCCGAGGAATTCACACACAGCATTGTAGGCTGTCGGCCAGAACAAAGCCACTCCATTCATCAACACGTGAAATGTAACAAACAGGACTAAGAAAGCGCCGGTCAGAGCCATGA
This sequence comes from uncultured Muribaculaceae bacterium, assembly GCA_947174635.1. Lineage (GTDB taxonomy): Bacteria > Bacteroidota > Bacteroidia > Bacteroidales > Muribaculaceae > JAGBWK01. Next base: position 5,747 of record CAMWJS010000102.1, on the reverse strand, counting down.
CAAACTTCCGTCCTATCGATGAGCTTGTTAACCACATAGAAGTTTAGAGGATTTTGGATTATTAATAGATAAAATTACTTATTTTATGCAAGCTATTGTGTTGGTTTGCAATCAATTGACGCCCGACAGCAGCAGTTTGAGCCACAGCAGCCGGGGCATATTTTCAGATTTGCGTTACAAAATTAACTTTTTTTCATCTTACCCGCAAATGATTAAGGATTTTTTTCTTTAAAAGTGTGACCCTTCAGCGCACTGTATTCATGCAAAACTGATTTGAACCCCGGTCGGGAGGCCAAATCAGCTTTGCAAAATTTCCGTAAACAAAGACGTTGTTTTATTCAAGCTCGACGGGCACGGCCACTATCTGCAGATTGCTGCGGCGAATGAAGTCGGTTATGGCATCGCGGTCGGCCGAGGGATCGACGTCGGCTTCTATGCGTTTGAGTGCGTTGAACACCGATGTCCCCGACTGGTAGACATGGCGGTAGGCTTTGGCTATATCGTCGATCTGATCGGAAGAAAAGCCATGCTTGCGCATCACGTAAGCGTTCACGCCGAAATAGGCCGCCGGATTGTGCGCCACGATGATGAACGGAGGCACATTGCCCGAAATGCGGCAACCGCCTTTTACGAGCACCCAGTCACCCACGTTGGAGTCTTCGTGGAAGATGGTGTTAGACGACAGTATGACATTGGCGCCGACATGTACATTCCCCGCCATAGTTACACCGTTGCCGAGCACACTGTTTCCGGCCAGCTTGCAGTCGTGCCCTACATGGCTGTTGGCAAGGATGAAGTTATGATTGCCTATGACGGTGCCTTCGGGAGTCTCAAACCCGCGGTTGATAATGACATGCTCGCGTATAACATTGTCATCGCCTATCGTACAGTGCGAATCGCCGCCTTTCCATCTGAAATCCTGCGGGTCAGCGCCGACCACCGCGCCCTGAAACACTTTGTTGCGGCATCCCATGCGCGTACCGTTCAATATACTCGCATACGGCATAATCTCGCATCCGTCACCTAAAACTACATCTTTATCGACATAAGCAAACGGATGAATTGTAACGTTCTCGCCGATTTTGGCTGACGCATCCACATGGGCTAACGGACTAATCATGGCTTTCATATTATTTAAAATTTATTTTTTAAGGTAAGAATAATCTAACGGTAATATCAAGGTAAGAACACTCGATTGAGCCTGCCTCGGCAAGCATCATTTCAAAGATATGAATTTTTTGAAAACAAATACAGTTTTTTATTAAAAAAAACGCTGACAGTGGAAATTGTTTCCACTATCAGCGTCTAAAATTCTAATTAATTCCAATTATGCCATCGTTTCAGCGCTTGCTCAGCAATAATTGTGAATTATGAATTATGCATTATGAATTGCGAATTATCTGCGACGGCCTTTCTGCTGCTCGCGAAGAGCAGCCTGCTGCTTGCGCTGCGCTTCCTCCAGTCGTGCCATGAAGCCCGATTTCTTCTTGGGCTTGGCGGCATTCTGAGCCATCTTGCGGCGGAGCTTGTCCTCGTTGACGCAACGGCGGAACACCCAAGTCTGGATAATCGTAATCAACAGCGACAGGAAGTAGTAGTAGCTCAACGCAGCCGGATAACTGTTGAAGAAGAAGAGGAACATCACCGGCATCATATACATCATCCACTTCATGCCGGGCATCGATGACGACGACGGCTGGTTCTTCATATTGATGCGCGTATAGATGATATTGGTGGCTGTCATGAGCAGACAGAATAGACTAACCTCCTTACCGTAGAACGGTATCGAGAACGGAAGCGTGAAAATCACGTCGGGAGCGGCAAGGTCCTGCACCCAGAGGAAGCTCTGGCCGCGAAGCTCGATACATGAGGGGAAGAACGAGAACATTGCGATAAGTATAGGCATCTGGAGCAACAGAGGCAGACAGCCCGAGAACGGACTCGCTCCGGCCCGCGAATAGAGCGCCATGGTCTTCTGCTGACGCACCATGGCATTCTCCTTGCCGGGATACTTGTCGTTGATTTCCTTGATTTCAGGAGCGAGCAGACGCATCTTGGCCTGCGAGAGATAGCTCTTGTAGGTGAAGGGGAAGATTATAATCTTGATAAAGATGGTAAGCAGCAGGATGATGATGCCATAGTTCAGGTTCAGACCGCTGAGGAATGTGAACACCGGTATGACAATCAGCGTATTGATCCAGCGCAGCCATGACCATCCGAGAGGTATCACGCGGGTGAGGTCCAAACCATCCTCCGAACCGACCTTGTCATCTACGCTCTTGAGCAGAGGATAGAGGTTCGGGCCGATGAATATGTCGATTGATGCGCACACCTCGTCGCCGGGCACATAGGGAAGCTCCATGTCGGCGGCAAGATGCTTGATATGCTCCGACTCGGGAGTCACCTTGTAGGCCTGCTGTTTCACAAGGCCCGACACAAACCCTTTGCGGGGTATCATGATGGTCGAGAAGAACTGGTCCTTGAATGCGAGCCACTGCACCGAGTGCTTCAGCTCCTCCACTTTCGACGAGTTGCCGTTGATATTGTCGGGGCTCTCGCCAACATAGCGGTAGTATATGCCCGAGTTGCGCTCCTCGAAAGTGAGGCCGCGTTCCAGGCGCGGAAGCTCCATCGTCCAGCACATGGTCATCTGGGTAGTGTTCTGCGGGAGCACGTCCTGCGTGTTCTCCTGGATGACATCCATTCTCACCAGATAGCTGTCGCCCTGCGGCAGGGTGTAGCGGTAGCCCCAGCGGGCGCCGTCACCGAGGTCGACAGTCATCTCCACGACGCTGTCGTTCACCTGCTTGGGTGTGAAATATAGATGGCGGGTGGCTACATTGTTATTGTTATACGAGATTTTGAACCAGTACGAAGCCTTGTCGCCGGGATTGAACACCTCGACCTGCGCCGAGTCAATCTGGTGCTTGTCGGCCTTCGATGCGAAATATGTCTTGTATTTCGCATCGAGCAGAGTGGCTTTTGATATGATACCGCCGTGGTTGTCAAACTCGATTGCAAGCACATTGTTCTGCAGGCGCACGCTGTCGACCGAGGGCACCGGCTTGCGGAGCGATGCGAATTTGCGGTACACTCCTATCTCCTTGAGCTCACCGGCCAATGCGGAATATGCTCTATCCTGCTGGGTGACATTCATCTCAACGGGGAAATGACGCACAAGGGCGCTGTCGATATCGACAGTAAACGAATCGACGCTTACCGAGCCGCTGAGACGGCCGTCAGTCACATTGAGAGCCACAGCGTCGGTGCGGTAGCTGAAACTTTCACGACCGCCTGTCGTGTCGCGCACTCCTATTTCCCTGACAATTGACGGGATGAGCGCCAGTTCGGCGTCCGAAATGGAAACCTGCGCGCTCTCCTGCGCCACATCAGCGGTTACAGGCGCATCCTGGGGGCCCTTCTCTTTCGGCTTGTTGAGCAGCATCATTCCGAAGAACACTACAGCCGCCACAAGCACTATCTTAAATGAACTGTTCACGTAGTAGATGTATTATTTGGTTTTTATTTGTTTTTCTCTTCGCTGTAATTGACGGCAGCCTTTATAAAACTGAGGAACAGCGGATTGGGGCTGAGCACTGTCGATGAATACTCGGGATGGTACTGCGTGCCGATAAACCAGCGTTTTTCCGGTATCTCGACCACCTCTACCAGATGAGTGGCCGGGTTCTCGCCCACACATTTCATGCCGGCCTGTTCGAAACGCTCGCGGTAGTCGTTGTTGAACTCGAAGCGGTGGCGGTGACGCTCGCTCACTTTGGTAGAGCCGTAAGCCTCTGCCGCACGCGAATTGTCGGCGAGAACGCAGTCGTAAGCGCCGAGGCGCATAGTGCCGCCCATGTTCGAGATGCTCTTCTGCTCCTCCATGAGGTCGATGACGTTATAAGGCGTGGCGTGGTCCATCTCGGTTGAGTTGGCGTCGGCCAGTCCGAGCACGTTGCGCGCGAACTCTATCACCATGCACTGCATACCGAGACAGATACCGAAAGTGGGCACGTCATGCTCGCGGCACCATTTCAATGCCACGAATTTTCCCTCGATGCCGCGCTGTCCGAAACCGGGGGCGATGATTACACCGTCGAGCTCCTTGAGGCGCTCGTCAACATTGCTTTCGTTGAGTTTCTCCGAGTGGATATATTCGAGTTTGAGTTTGCGGTCGTTGTAAGTGGCGGCCTGGAAAAGCGACTCGTTGATCGACTTGTAGGCGTCCTGCAGCTCCACATACTTTCCTACGAGGCCGATGCGCACTGTTTTTTCAGCGTAGGCCATCTTGTCGAGGAAGTGCAGCCAGGGCTTCATGTCGGGCGCGCCGTCAGTGGGAAGCCCTACACGCTTGAGCACCAGCTCGTCGAGATGCTGCTCGTGCATCATGATGGGCACCTGATAGATTGAGGGCACATCCATCGACTGGATGACAGCCTCGGGAGCCACGTTACAGAAAAGGGCTATTTTCTTGCGCATCTCGGGCGAGATGTGCTTCTCGGTGCGGAGCACGAGTATATCGGGCTGTATGCCCACCTCCTGCAACTGCTTCACAGAGTGCTGCGTCGGTTTGGTCTTAAGCTCCTTTGCCGCTGCGATATAAGGCACGTAGGTCAGATGCACGCACAGGCAGTTAGACCCGAGTTCCCAGCGCAACTGGCGCACGCTCTCGATGAACGGCAGCGACTCGATGTCGCCCACCGTACCGCCGATTTCGGTAATCACGAAGTCAAAGTTGCCGGTGTTGCCGAGCGCCTTGACATTGCGCTTGATTTCATCGGTGATGTGGGGCACAATCTGCACCGTCTTGCCCAGATAGTCGCCGCGGCGTTCCTTGTCGATGACACTCTGGTAGATGCGGCCGGTAGTGACATTGTTGGCTCGCGTGGTGCGGATATTGGTAAAACGTTCGTAATGTCCCAGGTCGAGGTCGGCCTCATGTCCGTCGACAGTGACGTAACACTCGCCGTGCTCGTAGGGGTTGAGTGTACCCGGGTCAATGTTGATGTACGGGTCAAACTTCTGGATAGTAACACGATAACCGCGCGCAATAAGCAAGTTGGCGAGCGACGACGAGATAATACCTTTACCAAGCGACGACACTACACCACCTGTCACAAAAATATACTTTGTTTCCACTTTGGCTGTGCTTTTGAAATGTGATTATATTTTTAAAGTGCAAAGATACCAATTTTCACCCGAATATCCACTCTTTTTCCCGCAAAATTACATCAGCCAGCACACCATTCCTACCGCGATATCCCCCGACACGCTCCAAACGCACCACAACCGCACCCTAACTTCACCCGAACCGCAATACACACCAACACAAAAAACCGTGCAAATTTAAAATCAGACTTTAAATTTGCACGAAAAGCCATTTGCCGAATTTTCACGGAAAAGTCATTTGCCGCGCAGACGGCACATCAGGTAGGGGATGTAGAGTTTGGGGAGGAGGCGGAGGCGGTCGACAAGACCGTCGAGCTCGCGCACTACGGAGATGTTGTCACGCAGCCCTGCACTGCGTTTCACATTGGATACGCCACCGGTATCGAATATCGCCACTGCAATATCCGTCTGACGGAATTTCACACCTTTTTTGTAGAGGCGCTTCACCTGATGGATGTCGGCCGACATGCGGTGCGCCGTGTCAAACTCTTCCGCAAGCAGTTCGCCACGACGGTAAAACGCGCTCTGATGGCAGAAAAACATGCGGTGGGAATTATGCGGCATACCCGCCTTCTTCA
>CAMWJS010000101.1 GCA_947174635.1 uncultured Muribaculaceae bacterium | reverse complement strand
TACAAAGGCGCCGAGCAAACAGCCCGGCGCCTTTTTTTATGCCTATTTTTGTGCGGCGGTGCGCGTGCGCAGCATGGCAGTGACGGTGGTTGGCGGAGGGTGCCACAGACCGGGTAACCGGGTGCAATCATCTTCTGAGCCCGTGAAGGGTGGTTTGTGGTAGCCATGTCGTTTACAACCACAAACCGCCCTTCCCGGGCTTAATGTTGGTGGGTCACTCTCCGGGGCCTGCGGGCCACTGCGTGTCCCTTCGACCCCGGTTAATAGTAGACCCTCGAGACTCCGGCTCTCTGCTGTTTGAATCGCGGGGGTGTTGCAGAACTCGATTTTAGCTGACCGCGGTTGATTATCGCCTTGGGCGGGTTAATGTGCGGGCAGGAGACGTTGCCGCAGGCATCGTCAATCAACATAAGCTATCCTTACATAAGTGTCTCCAGGTATTAGGCGGATTGATGATGCCTGCGGCAACATCGCGAGTGTGATGTCTATTGACCCGGCCAAGGTGCTTTCGCACCATGACCGGGTTAATCATATAGAAGATGCCTGCGGCAACATCGTTACCCAATGCTGTTTGCTTACGTGGAGGGCGTTGTAGAACTCCCAAAATGCGAACCAAATTGTGGTGGGGGCGATTCAATGCTGTTTGGTTTAGGATAACATTAAAGGAAAGCCGGAGGCTTGAGGGTTTACTATTATCCCCGGTTCGGAGACCGAGGAGCGGGCGCAGACCGGGGTAACCGGGCGCAATCATCTTCTGAGCCCGTGAAGGGTGGTTTGTGGTAGCCATGTCGTTTACAACCACAAACCGCCCTTCCCGGGCTTAATGTTGGTGGGTCGTTCTCCGGGGCCTGCGGGCCACTGCGTGTCCCTTCGACCCCGGTTAATAGTAGACCACCGAGCCTCCGGCTCTCAGCTATTTGAACTGAGGGTATTGCAGAACTAAACTTTCCGCGGTTTCCAACCGCGGAAAGATAAGAATGAGTTTTGCAACACCCTCCCCGGTGGTTTTGTTGTGTTATTTTTGTTTAATGGGGTGTTTGGATGCATTGCGTGGGCTGGGCTTTGTTTATTTATTTATTTATTTATGTATGTATTTGTTTGTTTGTTTGTTTGTCTGTTTGTTTGACGGATTTTGGGGTGGGTGTAACAGTGGTGTTTAAATGTGGTTACAAAGGGGTAACAATGTGTTTTTGTCGAATATTTGGAGTATTTTTGCATGAACTATTACCTAATGAGCGTGTTTTAATTTCGAATACCGGAGCCGGTATATTTCCAATTGATTTTGGGGCTTTTTATCAGCAATTAAAATGCATGTATAAAATAGTCGGCTTTAACAGTCAAATTCAATCTGCATTATACTGTCAGGGAAGTGTTCAGCATTATTAGTTTTACGTGTATTTCCGCGCAACCGGTCTATGCGTTTTAATCTGGATGAATTTATGATAACGAAGAAAGTAATAGATACGATTTACAAGAGGTATAAGAAACGTCCGAAGTCGACCGATGACTTGAATATCGCTCTTTTATTCGAGGGTGTTCATCCGGGTCATGGCGTGGAGATTGTCGGGAATGATCTGTTGGTGAACAGTGTGCCCGAGCAGTCGCCGTTTCACGCAATACCGTTGTCGGCTGTGCATGCGATCATCGAGTTTGAGGAGCATGTGGCGGTGGTGCTTCATTCTTCGATATTGTTCTTAAACAGGGATAATGAGGGTGTTTCGGTGCATATAAAGCCGTTCAAGCCGTCATTGATGGACAGGCTGTCGGGGATCTTTTCCCGTCAGTAGTCTCTGTTGTCGTGGATATTGCAGATATAAAGGTTTAAAAATAAGTTTATTGGGTCGGCATTTGCAAAATTGTTGCAAGTGTCGATTTTTTTTATTTTTTTTGCCTGAGGGATAAAAAACCGTCGTATTTTGGGATATTGATTGTAAAAAAGTTGTAATTTTGCAAATTGGAATATTTGTGCCGGGAGAGCAGCGGCTTAGTCTGCAAGGCATTATGACTGGCTGCGTATGCCATTGAATCGGCCTTAAATCCGTTGCCTTTTTGGGGCGAATGAAAAAATATAAGAATATCAATTCATTACACATATAGATATGTATAGAAGTAATACGTGTGGCGAGTTGCGCATCAGCGATGCCGGCAAGGAAGTGACTCTGGCGGGCTGGGTGCAGCGTGTACGCAAGATGGGGGGTATGACGTTTGTCGACCTCCGCGACCGTTATGGTCTTACCCAGGTGGTGTTTAACAATGAAGTTGACGCGGAGCTGTGCGAGGCTTCAAGTCATCTCGGGCGTGAGTATGTTGTTCAGGTCAAGGGATTGGTGGCTGAGCGTTCGTCGAAGAATGCCAATATTCCTACCGGCGATATCGAGATTATCGCCAAGGGGCTGACAGTGCTTAACGCGAGCGAGGTGCCTCCGTTCACCATCGAGGATGATACTGACGGCGGCGATGAGCTGCGTATGCGTTACCGTTATCTCGATTTGCGTCGCAACTGTGTGCGCAGCAATCTTGAGTTGCGTCACCGCATGACTATGGAGGTGCGCCGTTATCTTGACTCGAAGGGCTTCCTTGAAATCGAGACTCCGATGCTTGTGGGCTCGACTCCGGAGGGGGCGCGTGATTTCGTTGTTCCGTCGCGCATGAATCCGGGTCAGTTCTATGCGTTGCCTCAAAGTCCGCAGACATTGAAGCAGTTGCTGATGGTGTCGGGCATGGACCGCTATTTCCAGATTGTGAAATGTTTCCGCGATGAAGACCTGCGTGCCGACCGTCAGCCTGAGTTCACCCAGATAGACTGCGAGATGAGCTATGTTGAGCAGGATGACATCATCAATCTTTTCGAGGGTATGGCCAAGCATCTGTTCAAGGAAATCAGAGGCGTGGAGCTCACGGAGCCGTTCATGCGCATGCCTTGGGCCGATGCGATGAAATATTATGGTTCGGACAAGCCCGACCTGCGTTTCGGCATGGAGTTTGTCGAACTGATGGATGTCATGAAAGGCCATGGCTTCGGCGTGTTTGACAATGCGGCTTATATCGGCGGTATATGCGCCAAGGGTGCGGCTACGTACACCCGCAAGCAGCTTGATGCGCTGACTGAGTTTGTGAAACGTCCGCAGATAGGCGCCAAGGGTATGGTTTATGCCCGCGTGGAAGCTGACGGCAATGTGAAGTCGTCGGTCGACAAGTTCTATACCCAGGAAGTGCTCCAGCAGATGAAGGCAGCGTTTGGCGCCGAGCCAGGCGACCTGATACTGATATTGTCGGGCGACGATGTGATGAAGACGCGCAAGCAGCTTTGCGAGCTGCGTCTGGAGATGGGCAATCAGCTCGGTCTCCGCGACAAGAATAAATTCGCTTGCCTGTGGGTGGTAGACTTCCCGATGTTTGAATGGAGCGAGGAGGAGCAGCGCCTGATGGCTATGCACCATCCGTTCACTCATCCGAAAGACGAGGATGTGCCTTTGCTCGATACCGACCCTGCTGCAGTCCGTGCGGATGCCTACGACATGGTAATCAACGGCGTCGAAGTCGGGGGCGGCTCGATACGTATACATGACAGCGCGCTGCAGGGCAAGATGTTCGAGATACTCGGATTTACTCCCGAAAAAGCTCAGGAGCAGTTCGGATTTCTGATGAATGCGTTCAAGTATGGCGCACCGCCTCACGGAGGTCTGGCCTACGGACTTGACCGATGGGTGTCGCTGTTCGCCGGTCTTGACAGCATACGTGACTGTATCGCGTTCCCCAAGAACAATTCAGGACGCGATGTCATGCTCGATGCTCCGGCCGCTCTCGACCAGAAACAGCTCGACGAGCTGCAGCTGTCGATAGCGCCCGCTGAAGAATAGTACCCGTGAAACCGGGCCCGCGGCATTCGGCCGACGACGGTATATGGCAATTGTTTAATTCATTAAACCTCAAAGTCATGTCACAGATATTGATAAAGGATGTGGTAAGGGTGATAGAGGAGGCTTTTCCGCCACGCTATCAGGAAGATTACGACAATACGGGACTGCAGGTGGGGAGCATGATGCGTCCCTGCAGCGGAGTGCTGCTATGCGTTGATGTCACTCCGGAGATAGTGGTGGAGGCGGAGCAGAAAGGATGCAATCTGATTGTTTCGCATCATCCGCTGATATTCAGTCCGCTGAAAAATATTGTGACGACCGGGCGTGTGGATTTTTCGCTTTACAAGGCAATCAAGAACGATATTGCGATCTATTCATGCCATACGTCGGTTGACAATGCACCCGGGTCGGGCGTTTCATGGAAAATGGCGGAAATGCTCGGTCTGTCAAATCTGTCGCCGCTTGAAGCTAAAGGCGAGGAGGGTATAGGATGCGGAGTGGTCGGTGACCTTGCGGAGCCGATGACGCACACGGAGTTTGTCGCGAAGGTTAAATCGACATTCGGTTCGCCGGTGGCGCGCTGTTCGGCTTATACTCCCGAGCGGCAGAAGCTGACACGAGTGGCGCTTTGCGGCGGTGCCGGAGGATTTCTGTTGCCCCGCGCCATAGAGTGCGGCGCACAGGCGTTTATCGCTTCCGACTGCAAGCATAACCAGTTTCTTGACCACGCCCGGTCGATATTTTTGATAGATATAGGGCATTTTGAGAGCGAAGAGTGCACAAAACAGATTTTTTATCAGATAATTAGAGAAAAAATTCCTAACTTTGCACTCTATTATTCAGAATTAGAAAAAAATCCAATAATATATTTGTAAGCAAGATGGCTACCGATAAAAAAGAAAAAGAAAAGCAGCTTACGGTTGAAGAGCGTCTGAAATCGCTTTATGAGCTTCAGACAATCCTTACCGAGATTGACAGAATAAAAACCATCCGCGGCGAGCTTCCTCTCGAGGTCAAGGACCTTGAAGACCATATCGAGGGACTGCGTACCCGTATCGTCAACTATAACAACGATATCGCCGAACTGAAGCAGAAACTTGCCGCTGAGAAGGAGAAAATCAATGACTCGCAGAATAAGATAGCACGTTACAAGGAGCAGCTTGACAATGTCAAGAACAACCGCGAGTTTGACCTCCTGTCGAAAGAGGTTGAATTCCAGTCGCTCGAAATCGAGCTTGCAGAAAAGCATATCAACGAATACAACCGCACTATCGAGCAGCGCAACCGCGATATCGCCGCTACTGAAGAAAATCTTACCGACCGCGAGCATATCCTCACCGAGAAGCGTGCCGAACTTGATGAAATCGTATCGGAGACCCGTCAGGACGAGGAGCGCCTCAGAGAGAAAGCGCTCGAGCTTGAGCCGAAGGTTGACGCACGTACGCTGGCGGCGTTCAAGCGCATCCGCAAGAATGCACGCAACGGTCTTGGCGTGGTCTACATCCAGCGCAACGCATGCGGCGGCTGCTTCAACCGTATTCCCCCGCAAAAGCAGCTCGAGATAAAGATGCGCAAGAAGATTATCGTATGTGAATACTGCGGACGCATCCTTGTCGACCCCGAGCTCGCCGGCGTAGAGGAAAACGCTTAAACGGCGGCGTCATTGCCGCAGGCAGCCTTCTGTATCGGCCGCTGTCGATATTTTTAATTGAACAAAGTGCTGATTTTTTGGAAATCAGCAAAAAAAGCGCTAACTTTGCAGCGCTTTTATGGGGACAGCAATATCCCCGGAACATATAAATAAACTATTAATCAATCAAAAGTAAAATGAACCATTACGAAACCGTTTTCATTTTGACTCCCGTTTTGTCTGATGCACAGATGAAGGAAGCGGTAGAAAAGTTCACTAAAGTGCTTACTGACAACGGTGCAGCTATCGTGAACGAAGAGTTGTGGGGCCTTCGCAAACTTGCGTATCCCATCCAGAAGAAGTCGACCGGATTCTACACTTTGGTAGAGTTTGACGCAGCTCCGGAAACAATCAAGAAGCTTGAGACCGCTTATCGTCGTGACGAGCGCGTGCTCCGATTCCTGACTTTCCGTCTTGACAAGTTTGCCGCCGAATACGCAGCAAAACGTCGCAGCCTCAAAGCCAACAAACCCGCAGTAGAAGTCAAAGAAGTAGAAGTAAAGGAGGACTAAACAATGGCACAGACACAATCAGAAATCCGCTATCTCACTCCGCTTTCAGTGGACGTTAAAAAGAAAAAATACTGTCGTTTCAAACGCAGCGGCATCAAGTATATCGATTACAAGGATCCCGAATTCCTTAAGAAATTCCTCAATGAGCAGGGTAAGATACTTCCCCGCCGTATCACCGGCACTTCGCTCAAATTCCAGCGTCGCGTGGCTCAGGCCGTTAAGCGTGCCCGCCACCTGGCTCTCCTCCCATACGTAACCGACTTGATGAAATAATCCATTTTAACGCCGTAACAACAATATGAAACTTATTCTTAAAGAAGATATCGCCAACCTTGGTTACAAGGATGACGTAGTAGAGGTGAAAAGCGGCTACGGTCGTAATTACCTTATCCCCCAGGGCAAAGCTGTAATCGCATCTGAATCGGCGCTTAAAGTGCTCGCAGAAAACCAGCGTCAGCGTGCTCACAAGCTGGCTAAGATCAAAGCTGATGCAGAAGCTGCAGCTGAAGCACTCAAGGATGTAGAACTGACAATCGGCGCCAAAGCAAGTGCCAACGGTACAATCTTCGGCTCTGTCAACAACATCCAGATCGCTGAAGCTCTCGAGAAACTCGGCCACAATGTTGACCGTAAGATCATATTTATCAAGGATTCTGTCAAAGAACTTGGTAAATACAAAGCTGTCGTTAAATTTCACAAGGAGGTCAGCGTAGAAATACCTTTTGAAGTTGTAGCAGAATAATTTCTTTTTTATTTTGATATATCCGGAAATGCGCCGCTTGCGGCGCATTTTTTTTATCCGTCTGAAAGACAGTAGGGGTCGATGTCCTGGGAAGGCTCTACGGTGGCGGATAGGAGACCAGTCAGACCAGTCAGACCAGTCAGACCAGTCGGACGGGGAGGATGGGGGTGGAAGCGGGGGTGGTACCACAGATCGCCCTTCCCGGGCTTGTTGCCTGTAGTGGGGGTGGGAGCCGGGGTCTGCGCCCGCTCCGCGGTCTTCGAACCCCGGTTAATCACTGGCACGA
>CAMWJS010000100.1 GCA_947174635.1 uncultured Muribaculaceae bacterium | reverse complement strand
TCGCTCGACGATTGACCGCTCTGCGTTTAACATTTATTGTCGAACCGGCTCTTAAGGGGCCGGTATGTTGCGCCATTAAGTAAACAGCATTGTGGCGTATCACCACGGGATAGACCGGATTCTTACAGGAAGGGGTTGTGGCGGAGTTCTGACTCTATGGTTGTGGATGGGCCGTGGCCGGGGTAGACTGTGGTGTCGGGCGGGAGGGTAAGCAGTCTTTTTGTTATGCTTGATATGAGTTGTTCGTAGCTTCCGCCGGGGAGGTCGGTGCGGCCTATTGAGTTTTTGAATAGCGCGTCGCCCGTTACTACGAATTTGGATTCCGGACAGTAGAGCGCGATGCTGCCGGGGGAGTGCCCGGGCACGGCGAGCACGTCAATCGGTTCGGCGCCGAGCATCAGGCGGTCGCCGTCATGCAGAGGCATGTCAACATTGAGAGAGTCGGGCATGTCGGTGCGCAGATGAAACATGCGCGCCTGTTCGGCTATGCGCTCCGACAGTATGCTGTCATCGGTAGATGCCGAGATGCCTGTACCATATTTTTTAGCTATGTATTCGTCGCCAAACAGATGGTCGATGTGCATGTGTGTGTTGATGAGATACTTGACATGGAGCCCATTGCTTTCGATATAGCTGTCGATGCGTGCGCATTCGCGCTCGGTTGTCATGCCGGGGTCGACAATGGCGGCCTCGCAGGTGTTTGTGTCAAATATGATGTATGTGTTGACTCCGAAAAGATTGAATTCAAAACTTTGTATTTTCATAGCTGTAGCTCGTATTGAAATTATTTGTAAGGGACGTAAATCAGGCTCTTGGTCTCGAAGAACGGTTCGCTGAAATAGTCGGTCAACGGCACATCCATTGCCGGATAACGCGTGTCGGAGATTTCTTCGGCAAGGTCGCCCCCTTTCAGACAAACAAGTCCGTTGGGATATTTGTTGACGCTGTTTTTGCGGTCGACATTGCCCGCGGTGATTTTTACAAGGTCGGGCAGAGGCATCACTGCGCGGCTCACCACATAGTCGAATTTCGTGTGGCATTCGCCCATATCGCCGTGCTGGAATGTGACATTTTCGAGTCCGACAGCCTCGGCCACCGCCTGAGCCACTTTTATTTTTTTGCCGATGCGGTCGATGAGGTGAAAGCGGCAGGCGGGGTAGAAGATAGCGAGCGGTATGCCGGGAAATCCGCCCCCCGTGCCGAGGTCGACAAGCGTAGTGCCGTCGCGCAGCTCTTCCAGAAACTTCGCTATTGCCAGCGAATGGAGTATGTGGTTGGGGTAGAGGTTGTCGATATCCTTGCGCGATATGACATTTATTTTCTCGTTCCATTCAGGATAGAGCTTGCCGATAATCTCGTACTGCTCAAGCTGACGTGTTGTCAGCTGAGGAAAATATTTAGTCAGAAGATCGATATTCATGTTATATATATTTTATTAAATTACAAAATTAGGTTAAATTTGTGATTTATTTAAAATTTAGACGTTATTTTATTGTTACAATGAAAATACTTATGCAATGATACAGATAGGACGATATAACAACCTGAAGGTTGTAAAGATAGTTGATTTCGGACTGTATCTCGACGGAGGCGACGCCGGCGAGATATTGCTTCCGGCGAGATATATTACCGACTTGCCCGAGCCGGGCGATGAGATGAGGGTGTTTGTCTACCGGGATTCGGAGGACCGCCTGATAGCCACCACTGAAAAACCGTTTGCCACCGTGGGCCAGTTCGCCTACCTGCAGGTCAGTGCGGTCAACAAGGTCGGGGCTTTCATGCAGTGGGGATTGCCAAAGGATCTTCTGGTGCCGTTCCGTGAGCAGAAGGTGAGCATGAAGCAGGGGGGGATATATCTGGTCTATATCTATGTCGATGATGCCACAAAACGCATTGTAGCGTCGGCAAAGATTGAAAAGTTCATCGGCAACAAATTTCCTGACTATGCGTCCGGCACCAAAGTGAAGGCACTCGTATACAGTCACAATGAACTCGGCTACCGCTGTATAGTCGACAATCTCTATCACGGACTCATCTATCAGAACGAGACATTCCGTCCGATAGAGCTTGGTGTTGAGGTCGACGCTTATGTGAAGCGTGTGCGTGACGACGGCAAGATCGACATCACGGTTTCGCCGGTGGCCTCGGTGAGAGTGGAGCGTCTGTCTGCCCGTATACTTGATATGGTGCGTGACAACAACGGACGTCTGCCGGTCAGCGACCATTCATCGGCCGAACTGATTCAGGAGATGTTCCAGTGCAGCAAGAAAGATTTCAAGAAGGCGATAGGTCTCCTTTACAAGCAGCGGGTCATTTCCATCACCCCGGAGTATATCGAGCTTCAGAACTGATAATGTCATGTTAAATCAAATAATATACAGTTTATGAAAATAATCAATCTGGCGCTTTTAGCGTGCGTGGCTTCGTTTGTGGCGTGCAATTCCGAGAAGTCATCAAAGACCGCATCTGATGAAAATAAAGAGGGCGCTGTCGCCGATAATGCTCCCGCCTACGTAGTGGAGAAAGTCTCTTATGCCGATTCGGTAGTTGTCGACAGCTGCAAGGCTGTGGCCGAATGCTCAATCGAATATCTGAAATCTGACAAGAGCGGCGACGCGCTCGTGGCAAGTGTCGACAAGTGGATTCGCCACATGCTCGATGACTCTGACGCGACTGTCGCAATGGGTGAGCCGCTGGCTAAAAATTTTGTGGAGAAAAATATTAAATCGGGCGGTGATGATCTGCGCGAGTTGAGTGAAATCTACAAGAATGACAACAGCGGGCCGGCGCTCAAGATGTCATACGAATATTCCTATAAGGTGTCACCTCTTGAACTGACGCCTGACTACGTGACAATGATGTTTACATCATACGTATATCTCGGTGGCGCCCACGGTGGCTCGGCTGCGATAGGGCAGTCGTTTGACGCCCGCAACGGCCGCAAACTCGACTTGGATATGTTTAAGGAAGGCACCACCGACAAGGTGCTTCAGATTGTCAAGAAAGGCATCATGGAGCAATATTTCGAAGTGCGGACCGAATCTGAACTGCGTGATATTCTTCTTCTGAACAACGAGCCGTTCCCGTTCCCGCAAAATCCTCCCTATTTCGAGGACAACGGCGTGTGTTTCCTCTATCAGCAGTATGAGATCGCGCCATACGCCGCCGGTATGCCGGCCTGCGTGATACCGTTCGAGACGCTGCGTCCCTACTTTACGGATGACGTGCTGCAGATGCTCGGTCTTGATTGAAAACAGGGGTAAACTACCTGAAAATAGGTTTAAATGGCGCGGCTTGGTGCAAGTCGCGTCATTTTTTGCTTATATTATAGATGAAAATTGGATAAAAATTTGCATCTTTGCATGTTATTAGAGAGATTGTCGGCGTCGTAATGCTACGATTTGCGGCCGGCGGCAGTCTCAGTCATAATTTTAACTGCTATTATCATTTGTAATGCAATTTTCAGCCAATCAGATAGCGCAGCTCACCGGCGGTACGGTCGTGGGCGACGGCGAAGTGACAGTCTCTACGGTTGCCAAAATCGAGGAGGGTCACCCCGGCGCAATATCCTTTCTTGCCAACCCGAAGTACACACATTTTATCTATGACACGGCATCGTCGATAGTTCTTGTGAAAAATGATTTCGAACCGGAGCATCCGGTAAGCGCCACCCTTATTAAGGTCGCCGACCCGTATGCCACTGTAGCGCATCTGCTGCAGCTCGTAGCGCAGATGACCGAGCCGCAATATTCAGGCATCGAGAACCCATCGTATATTGCCGAGGGTGTGGAACTGCCCGACGATGTGTATGTCGGAGCATTCGCTTATATCGGTCGTGGTGCGAAGATAGGCCGCGGCGTCAAGATTTTCCCGCAGGCATATATCGGTGACAATGTCGTAATCGGCGACAATACAGTCATAAAGCCCGGGGTCAAGATTTACCACAACTGCCGCATAGGCAACCGTTGCATCATACACGGAGGCGCGGTAATCGGAGCCGACGGCTTCGGATTCGCACCCGTCGGAAGCGGTTATGACAAAATCCCCCAGATCGGAAATGTAGAGATTGCCGACGATGTGGAAATCGGAGCCAACACATGCGTTGACCGTGCCACAATGGGTTCGACCCGTATCAAGCGTGGCGTGAAACTTGACAACCTTATCCAGGTGGCCCACAATGTGGAAATCGGAGAGAATACCGTAATGGCGGCGCAGGTAGGCATCGCCGGTTCGACCAAAATCGGCGCGCGGTGCATGGTGGCCGGACAGGTAGGTTTCGCCGGACATATCACTGTTGGCGACGACAATCAGATCGGAGCGCAGTCTGGTGTGCCCAACTCCGTGGGCTCCGGCAAGCGTCTGATGGGCTATCCTGTAGTCGAGGCGCGTGATTTCGCCCGCAATCTCGTGTATCTGAAAAATATCCCCGCGATGCAGAAACGCATCTCGGCGCTTGAAAAAGAATTGCGTCACGACAATCCGCAAGGCTGACCCGCGGTTGCGACACTATAGAATTTGAAAAATATAAAAACCAGATAAACAATGAAGCAGCAAACTCTTAAAGGCCAGTTCACTGTCAAAGGCAAAGGCCTTCACACCGGGCTTGATATCGAAGCGACATTTCTCCCGGCACCCGAAAACCACGGCTATAAATTCCAGCGCATCGACCTCGAAGGTCAACCCGTAATCGACGCGCTCGCCGAAAATGTAACAGCCACGACCCGCGGCACCGTGCTTGAGCGCGGCGATGTCAAAGTGAGCACCGTGGAGCATGCTCTGGCGGCTCTCTATGCGGCCGGCATCGACAACTGTCTTATTCAGCTCAATGCCCCCGAGATGCCTATACTTGACGGCAGCGCGGCGGTTTATTGCGGCAAGATTGCCGAAGTGGGCGTAGAGCAGCAGAACGCCGATAAGGATTTCTATATCATCAAACAGAAAATCGAGGTGCGCGACGACTCTACCGGCGCTTCAATCATAGCTCTGCCCGACGATAATTTCTCGGTCGACGTTATGGTTGAATTCAATTCAAAGGTGCTTGCCAACCAGTTTGCATCGCTTGACAATCTCGCCGATTTCCCCGCTGAAATCAGCGCTTGCCGCACATTCGTGTTCGTGCGCGAAATCGAACCTCTCGTCAAGGCCAATCTCATTAAAGGCGGAGACCTTGACAACGCGATCGTGATCTATGACAGCCCGATGGCTCAGGAAGAGCTCGACCGCATCGCCGACATGATGGGTTCGCCCCGCAAGCAGGTCAACGAATTCGGTTATATCAACAGCAAGCCTCTGGCTTTTGAAAACGAGCCCGCGCGCCACAAACTGCTCGATGTGCTGGGCGATATCGCCCTTATCGGACGTCCGGTCATCGGCCGCATCATAGCCACCAAGCCGGGCCACTCGCTCAACACTGCTTTCGCAAAGCAGATACGCAAGGAAATCAAGCGTCAGGACATGCAGGCACCGCGCTACAATCCTTCGGCAGAGCCTCTGATGGACGTCAACCAGATACGCCGTCTCCTTCCCCACCGCTATCCCTTCATGATGGTTGACAAAATCATCGAGAAGGGCGAAAGCTACATTGTGGGTATCAAGAACGTATCGGTCAACGAGCCCTTCTTCCAGGGTCACTTCCCCGAAGAGCCCGTTATGCCCGGAGTGCTTCAGGTGGAGGCAATGGCGCAGACAGGTGGTCTGCTCGTGCTGTCATCGGTCGACGAGCCTGAAAAATATTCAACCTACTTCATGAAGATCGACAATGTGAAATTCCGCCAGAAAGTAGTGCCCGGCGATACCCTTATATTCCACGTGTCGTTCATGACCCCGCTGCGTCGCGGCTGTGCGATGATGAAAGGCTATGCGTTCGTCGGCGAAAAGATCGTCACCGAGTGCGAGTTTATGGCTCAGATAGTCAAGAATAAATAAACCTGATGCGGCGCAGACGCGCCGCATCATCACAATATCAATTGTAATGAAACAACCATTAGCTTATATACATCCGGCAGCCAAAATCCATCCCAGTGTGGTGATTGACCCCTTTGTGACAATAGAGGCGGATGTTGAAATCGGTGAAGGCACACGCATTGCCTCCAACGTCGTGATTATGGACGGTGCCCGTATCGGCAAAAACTGCAATATTTTCCCCGGAGCTGTGATTTCCGGCATACCGCAGGATCTGAAATTCCGCGGAGAGGAGACTACAGCCATCATCGGCGACAATACTACGATACGTGAATGTGTCACCGTAAACCGCGGCACAGCTGCAAAGGGCAAGACCGTGGTAGGCTCCAACTGCCTCATCATGGCCTATTCGCATATCGCCCACGACTGTGTCATAGGCAATAATGTAATCATCTCCAACGCATCGCAGATCGCCGGTGAGGTAGTGGTGGATGACTATGCGGTAATCGGCGGCGGAACGCTTATCCACCAGTTCTGCCATCTCGGCTGCCACGTGATGATACAGGGCGGCGCTCTCATCAACAAGGATATCCCACCCTACGTCAAGGCCGCCCGCGAGCCCATCGCCTACACCGGTGTCAACTCAATCGGTCTGCGTCGCCGCGGCTTCACCAACGACCAGATACGCGACATCCAGGAAGTCTACCGTTATCTCTACCTGTCGCGTCTCAACGTCACCGACGCTCTCGAGCGCATCGAGGCCGAACTTCCTGCATCGAAAGAGCGTGACGAAATCATTCTCTTCATCAAAAACTCAAAACGCGGCATCATCCGAGGCTACGTGTGATTTTATCACATTTCTCAATATAACGACAGGGCGCATCAACTCACCACGATGCGCCCTGTCGTTATATTGGGGAATACAATTGCAAAGATTGTCAGATAGGCTTATGATCAATTTGAAATCGGAGGGAGAGTCACAAAATCCGATTTTAGCTGACCGCGGTTGATTATCCCCTTTAGCGCTTTGCTCTGCAAAGCAACTGCGACTGCAATATTGTTGACTATCAGCAGTTATTGCATACAGTATGAGGACATTGCATAACATCCGGAATGCGAACCAAATTGTAGGGACGCGATTCAATGCTGTTTTCTTAAGGGTCGAGGGCGTCTCCAATGCGATAAATAGCGGAGGGTGTTGCAGAACTCCAAAATTTCGGTTTGCGATGTAGGGACGCACGGCTC
>CAMWJS010000099.1 GCA_947174635.1 uncultured Muribaculaceae bacterium | reverse complement strand
TTTCAACCGCGGAAAGATAAGAATGAGTTCTGCAACACCCTCCTCTCATGGTACGAGTTTTGTTACGCACGCATTCAGCTTAAGTAAACAGAGGCTGTCTAACAAGTTTTAGACGGCCTCTTTTCGTTATTCTGACAAAAAAAACAAGGCTTTCGCACTGAATTTCAGCATGAAAGCCTTGTTTTTTTAGCTTGTCGAAACTATAAACAGAGACTGCCCAAACTTGTTAGACAGTCTCTGTTTACTTAACGGGGTGACGTCAGAGAGCCGGGAGGCTCGGGGGCTACTATTAACCGGGGCTTTACGGTCTCCGAACCGGGGTTAATAGTAGACCCTCAGACCTCCGGCTTTCCGATGCAGTTATGCTTAAGTAAACAGCATTGAATCGCGTCCCTACACTTTGCTGCTACGTTTGACCGCTAATTATGGTTCTGCAATGCCTTCAATCATGTTGAGATGTTTCAGCCGATGCCGGCGAAGCCCATGAATGCCATAGCAAGGATGCCGGCGGTGATTAGGGCGATTGGGATGCCGCGCATGGGGCGCGGCACGTCGGCGAGTTCAAGTTGCTCGCGTATGCCGGCGAATATCACGAGTGCCATCATGAAACCTATTGCTGTGGCGAAGGCGTAGACGACGCTTTCGGTGAGCGACATCCCTTTCTGTGTCACCATGATGGCTACGCCGAGCACTGCGCAGTTTGTGGTGATGAGCGGCAGGAATACGCCGAGGGCCACGTAGAGTCCGGGCGACACTTTCTTCATTATTATCTCGAGCATCTGCACAAGGGCTGCGATGACGAGGATGAAGAGTATGGTCTGCATGTATTCCATGTGGAGCGGCACGAGCACATAGTTTTGCAGCAGCGAGGTGACGAGCGTGGATATTACCATCACTACGGTGACGGCGATGCCCATGCCTACTGCGTTGGTGAGTTTGCCGGACACTCCGAGGAATGGGCATATTCCGAGGAATTGTGCGAATACTATGTTGTTGACGAAGATTGCCGTTATGATGATTGCTATATATTCCAGCATGGCGTTTGTCGGTATTTATTATTAATGTGGATTTTAGGTCAGGATTTTCGGCTTTGGATGTAGCGGTAGGCGGCTATGAGAAATCCGAGCATGATGAATGCGCCGGGGGCGAGGATGAAGAGCAGCGCGCCTGAGCTTTCGGGGAAGATGCTGAGCGAGGCTATGCTGCCGCTGCCGAGAAATTCGCGGCACGCTCCGAGCAGGGTGAGCGCTACGGTGAATCCGAGTCCGGCACCGATGCCGTCGGCTATGGATGACACTACGTTGTGGCGCGAGGCGAAGGCTTCGGCGCGTCCGAGGAGTATGCAGTTGACCACGATGAGGGGTATGAAGATGCCGAGACTCTCGTTGAGGGCGGGGGCGTAGGCCTGCATAAGCATCTGGAGCAGTGTCACGAATGTGGCTATCACCACTATATATACGGGAATGCGTATTTTGTCGGGCACGAGGTTCTTGATGGCCGAGATGGCTCCGTTGGAGCATATCAGCACTCCGGTGGTGGCGAGACCCATCGACATGCCGTTGATGGCGCTCGATGTGGTGCCGAGGGTGGGACACATGCCGAGCAGCAATACGAATGTGGGGTTTTCGAGTATCGCGCTGCGATATATTGTTTTGAAAAAATTCATAAGTAACTGTTTAAAATTATTTATAGTAACCATTCTCATTATTTTAATATTCTGCCGGAGCCGTTTTCGTCGCTTTCAATCTCGTCATAATATCAAAATAATTTTGAACAGTTGCTTATGTCGGGATTATTTCGAGGTTTGTCGGTAGTATTCGTTGGCTCCTTCGGCCGCGGTGTTGACGGCCTCGAGAAATGCGCGTGACGAGATGGTTGCGGCTGTGATGCCGTCGACGTCGCCGCCGTCTTTACTTACTTTTAGCGCTTTGGCCGACGGGTTTCGGCCGATGACGGAGCGGTGGCCTTCGCCGCGGAACCATTCGTTCATCTTTGCTCCGAGTCCGGGTGTTTCGGCATGCGAGGTGACCTGATAGCCGAGTATGTTGCCGTCGCGGTCAAATCCGGCCACGATGGTGATTTTTCCCGAAAATCCGTTGTCGGAACTGCTTTCGACCGCGCAGCCGATGAGTTCGCCGTCTTTTATGGCGGGGTATACGGTCACTTGCTTTCCGCCGGCTGTGAGACTGGTTTTGTCGGCAGCGGGGTCGTTGTCAAATCCGGGCACTACGTCGCGGATGGCTCCGGTGAGCTTCTCGTTCGAGGCCTTTTCGCGCGCTCCGGCTGTGGACTGATAGACGTAGCCTAACAGGAAGCCGGCTATCATGGTGGTGACAGTCAGCACTATTACCATGTTGGGCAATGTGGATTTAAGCTTTTTCATTTTTTCCTCCTTTCACCGAATAAGCGTGGGCGTGTCAGTTTGTTGATGAGCGGCGTGCAGCCGTTCATTATGAGTATGGCGAACGATATGCCTTCGGGGTATGAGCCGTAATGGCGTATCACGAATGTGATTGCACCGATGAGTATGCCGTAGATGAGCATTCCTTTTGTGGTCATAGGCGAAGTTACGTAGTCGGTGGCCATGAAGAATGTGCCGAGCAGAAGTCCGCCTGAGAGGAGCTCCACAGCTATGTTGTTGCCGGTGAGCGCTGCAAGCAGTACGACCGCACCCAGTATGGACAGGGGGATGACGAGGCGGACGATGCGGCGCGCAGTCAGATAAATCCATCCGGCCACGAGGGCGATTGCGCCTACTTCGCCGAGCGAGCCGCCCATGTTACCTAATGATATCTGTATCAGGTCGATACTCGAGGCGTCGACACCGCTCTCCTTCATGGCGCTGAGCAGTGTGGCTCCGGTCATTCCGTCGGGCGACAGGGGCAACGGCCAGGTCGTCATTTCGACGGGGAATGAAATCAGCAGGAACACGCGGCCTACGAGCGCGGGGTTGAAGATATTCTGTCCGGTGCCTCCGAATGCCATTTTTCCGACTCCGATAGCGAAAACGCCTCCGGCGAAGGCCATCGGCAGCGGTATTGACGATGGCAGCGTCATTGCAAGGAGCAGTCCGGTGACTATGGCAGTGCAGTCGCGAAGGGAGTCGCGCCGGCCGAGCATGTAGCGTGCGCATACGTATTCGGTCAGCATGCATGCTATGATTGCCACTGCGGCCACTGCGGCCGAACGCCATCCGAATATCCATATTCCGCAGGCCATCGCGGGCAGCAGTGCGAGGATTACATTTAGCATCACGCGCTGTGTGGTGCGTTGCGCCGACACGTGCGGCGAACCGGTGACTGTTATTCTGTTACTTTCCATCAGATTGGTTTTCCCATTTTTGACATTAATATTATAATGTATAGCTAAATACGTGATAATGCGCGGTTTTGATGCCGACGCAGGCCAGTGTTACTTTTTCCGTGCCAGAGTCTTCCCTACTTTGATCCAGTCAAGAAGCCTGCGTCCGGCCATGCAGCTGTAGCTGCAGCATCCGCACTCCATGCAGTCGGTCACGTGATGAGCTGCGGCATCGTCGGTTCGTCCGAGTTCCGACAGTCGTGCAAGCAGATACGGTTCAAGTCCCATCGGACACACTTCGACGCATTTGCCGCAGCGCACGCAGGGTGTCGACGGACGTTGCGGCGACTCGCCGGAGCTCAGTAGCAGCAGTCCGCTCATCCCTTTGGTGGTGGAGCCCTGTATGCCGGCCATCGCGCGTCCCATCATGGTGCCACCGTTGACAATCTTTACGGTCGAAGGCGGGATTTCGCCGAGTGCGGCTATTATATCGCTGACGGGAGTGCCGATGGGTACGCGGTAGTTGCAGCGGGACAGATAGTCGTTGCCGCTCACGGTCATGACGCGTTCGACGAGCGGTATGCCCCACACTACGGCGTGGTATACGGCAAGAGCTGTGGCTACGTTCTGGATTATGACGCCCTCTGATATGGGTAGGGCGCCCGGAGCAATCTCGCGTCGGGTGAGCGCTTTGGTGAGCATTTTTTCTCCTCCCTGCGGGTATCGGGTACGCATTGCGGCCACGCTGATGCGTTCGTGACTCCGGGCTGCGACGGTCATTGCCTTGATTGCCTGCGGTTTGTTGTCCTCTATGCCGATGATGCAGCGCACGTTTTGGCCGAGCGCTTTGAGCATGATTTCTATGCCTGTGATGATTTCGTGTGGCATTTCGCGCATGATGGCGTCGTCGCATGTGAGGTAGGGCTCGCACTCTGCGCCGTTGATGAGCAGAAATTCGCACTGCGGGCTTCCCGGGGGAGGGGAGAGCTTGGTGGCGGTGGGGAATGCAGCGCCGCCCATGCCTACGATGCCTGCGCGGCGTATCGTGTCGATGATTTCGTCGCCAGTGAGGCGATTTATCGCATCGAAGCCGATGCGCGGTGCTGCGTCGCACATGCTCTGCAGGTCGGCGGCGTGGTCTTCGTCGGAAGCCTCGATTATGATGCCTTCGGCTCCGTGGCCGTCGGTAGTGGTTATGGTGCCGATGCTTTTGACTGTGCCTGATATCGGGGTGTGCACGTTGGCCGAGACCGGGCCTTGCGCCTCGCCTACCATGTCGAAGCGCGACACGTGGTCGCCGGCCTTGACGATGGCTTTTGCCGGGCGTCCGAGCGACTGGGCCAGGCTTAACTCTATGCGTCGCGGCAGTGGCATCTCCTTAATCGGGCTGCCTGCCGTAAGTTTCATTTCCGGAGGGTGCACTCCCGTTTTGCCGAATGTCGTGATATGTTTCATTGTTGTATTGCTCTATGCGTTCCGGTTGATTGTGGGGGCTATTATGTTGCCGAACGATGTTATTGCCGAAGTGGGGCAGCCTGCGATGCATTCGCCGCATGCGGTGCAGAGTGCCGGGTCGATGGATGCGAGGTTGCCGGTCACTTTGATTGCGCCGAAGCGGCATGTGCGCTGGCACTTTCCGCAGCCTATGCAGGCGGTGGCGCAGGCTTTGCGTGCGGCGGCGCCTTTGTCTCGGTTGCTGCACGCCACGACTACGGTTGCTGTCTCGGGCTTTGCCTCGCGCAGCAGTATGAGGCTCTGCGGACATGCGTCGGCACACGCTCCGCAGCCTACGCATCGGTCGGTGTCGATTATCGGCATATTGTTTTCCCGGTCCCAGTCCATGGCGTCGAAGCGGCATGCTTTTATGCAGTCGCCTCCGCCGAGGCAGCCCCATGTGCAATATCCCTCGGGCATTGCGAGCGTTTTGGCTGATATGCAGGAACCTATGGCTGAAATATCTCGCTTGATGCGACGGTTGCATGCTGTTCCCTGGCATCGTACGAATGCTTTTTTTATCTGCGTGGCGCCGGGGGCGATGCCGAGCACGTCGGCGATGCCGCTCATGCCGGCTGAGCCCGCGCCGGGGCAGTAAAGTCCGTCGAGATTTCCCGCCTTGCAGCATTCAACCGCGAAATCGTGACATCCCTTGCGTCCGCATGCTCCGCAGTTGGCTCCGGGCAGGATTTCCTCTATTTCTCCGATGCGCGGGTCTTCGGTGACGTTGAATTTCTTTGCCACGAGGTAAAGTATGAGCCCTGCGGCAAAGCCGGCCACCCCAAGCACCGTCATAGCCAGATACTGTTGTTCCATAGTTTAAGTGATTCTATATGATTGTTCTATATTCTTACCCGTCATGTGGTGGTGTGTCAGCCGGATGTCACCGACTCGACTACCCATTCGACATTCCTGTCGACCTTGCTGCGGAACATCCACAGCAACACGTAATAAATCATCACGAAGCCGATAGCGATGACGCCCGTAGCGCCGTCCTTCATCTCGAACATGGTGCCGAGCACCAGTCCGGCGAGTATCGCGATGCAGGGGAGTCCGGCCAGCAGGAGCCATCCTTTGAGCCAGCCCTTCACCCGTCCCATGAGCATTACCTTGTCCCCCTCCTTTACTTCGAGGCCGGTTTCGATTATGGCGCTCAGAGTGGGGGAGTATGATGAGGTGGAGCATAGGCCGGCTATCCGGCAGCCGTCGCAGCCATCGTCGCCACAGTTTATTTTTACCAATGCTTTTTTACCTCGGGTCCTCACTACGACACCGCTTTTTACAGTTTCGCTGATTATCATCTTGTCCTAATGTGATTGCGTTACAAATTTACAAAAAATAAAAACACCAAACCCTATATTCGGGCAATACATTGTGAATTTTTCACAATATATAATATAAAAACAAATATTATGGCTAAATTTGTTGACTCACCATCCCGAAAAAATTATGGCAAGGCACAATGAACTTGGAAAATGGGGCGAACAGCTCGCCGTCGACCTTCTCGTCACCAAAGGTTACGCCATCGTGGAGCGCAACTGGCGGTCGGGGAGCATGGAAATCGATATTATAGCCATGAAAGGTCCCCGGATTGTATTTGTGGAGGTCAAGACGCGCAGCAGTGATTTTGTCGATCCGGCCGATGCTGTCGACCGTCGCCGTGTCATGCGCATGGTCCGGGCGGCCAATTCTTATGTCCGGGCGGGCGATATTCCCCACGAGGTGCAGTTTGACGTTATCCTTATCGTGGGGGTGCCGGAAGGGGATGCTCCGCGTATCGAGCATATCGAGGATGCATTTGTGGCTCCGTTGCGGACAGTCCGGTGAAATTTTTTTTTGTGGCTGTATCGGGCGGTGGGTCAGTGCGTTGCGGGCGTATCGGGCATTTTTGCTGCAAAAATATTGAAAAAAAGTTGTAAAAATATTTGGTGGGAAAGGGAAAAGTGTATACCTTTGCACTCGCTTTCGGGAAGCAAGCGAGCTTCCGGTCAACGAGAGAGCGGCGGACGGTCGGCCGGATGGCCGGCGGGACAACGCGAAGACGATGACAACGAAAACAGGCTGCAAAAAAAAGTTGAAGAAAAATTTGGAAGTTTCAAATCTTCTTCTTACCTTTGCAAAGTTTTTCCGCCTCACGAAAAGCGGCGCCCACGAGGGTCTGCGAAGCGGGACGGGAAATCCCCGAGAACATTGAAAGACTTACAATAGACAAAGACAAGAAAGTACAAGAGCTAATAAATGAGGCCGGCGCTTTTTGAAAGAGAAGCAAGCCGGTGTCAGTTCCTGAAAAGACCCGGCCGAGGAGACGAGGCCGCAAGATAGTCCGGGACAACGGCGTTGTTAAGGTCATGCGAAAATCTCAACAGAGAAAAAATAAACAAGATATAACAACGAAGAGTTTGATCCTGGCTCAG
>CAMWJS010000098.1 GCA_947174635.1 uncultured Muribaculaceae bacterium | reverse complement strand
CCACTCCATGATATGCGGCTCTGCGTTTAACATTTATTGTCGAACCGGCTCTAAGTAACTGTTCAAAATAATTTTAAACAGTTACTTATGTCATCAAACCATTTTTGACGCACGTCTGTTGTAACTGATACTTTGACTGAATACTAACTAAAACAGATTGTATGGACAAGAAAAGACTTACCGCTGAAAACGGGCGCCTTATCCCCGACAACCAGAATGTTCCGACAGCCGGACGTCCCGGCCCCTTTGTGGCACAGTACCCTTGGTATATTGAAAAAATCGCACACTTCGACCGTGAAGTAATACCCGAACGGCGCATGCACGCCAAAGGATCCGGAGCGTTCGGCACGTTTACCGTCACGAACGATCTCTCCGAATTCACCCGCGCATCCATTTTCTCCGAAGTTGGCAAACAGACCCCATGCCTTGTTCGCTTTTCCACCGTCGCCGGCGAACGCGGAGCCGCCGATGCCGAGCGCGACATACGCGGATTTGCCATGAAATTTTACACCGACGCGGGCAACTGGGACCTCGTAGGCAACAACACTCCGGTATTCTTCCTGCGCGACCCGCTTAAGTTTCCCGACCTTAACCACGCCATCAAGCGCGACCCCCGAACCGGCATGCGCAATCCCACTGCCAACTGGGATTTCTGGACGCTTTTGCCCGAAGCTCTCCATCAGGTCACAATCACAATGTCGCCGCGTGGCATTCCGGCTTCTTTCCGTCACATGCACGGGTTCGGAAGCCACACCTACAGTTTCATTGACAAAGACAACCGTCGCACTTGGGTGAAATTCCATTTCCGCACGCTCCAGGGTATAAAGAACCTCACTGACGATGAAGCCGAGGCAATTATAGCCAAAGACCGCGAGTCGCATCAGCGCGACCTGTTCGAGGCTATCGAGCGCGGCGACTTCCCTCGCTGGAAGTTGCAGGTGCAGCTGATGACCGAAGATGACGCTCGCCGATACCATATCAATCCGTTTGACCTTACCAAAGTATGGTATCACAAGGATTTCCCCCTGCGCGATGTCGGCATCCTCGAACTCAACCGCAATCCCGAAAACTTCTTCGCCGAAATAGAGCAGGCTGCATTCAACCCTACCAACATAGTCGACGGTATAGGGTTCTCTCCCGACAAGATGCTCCAGGGACGCCTTTTCTCCTACGGCGACGCCCAGCGCTATCGTCTTGGTGTCAACCACAATCTTATACCTGTCAACATGCCCAAATGTCCCGTCCACTCCTACCACCGCGACGGCAAGATGCGTACCGACGGAAATTCCGGCGATACATTGGCCTACGAACCCAACAGTTTCGGCGAATGGCAGGATACCCCCTCGCTTAAAGAACCGCCATTGCAGCTTCACGGCGATGTATACAGCTACGACGAGCGTGAATATGACGATGACTACTACACCCAGCCCGGTAAACTGTGGCGCCTGATGACCGACGCCGACAAAAAGGCCACATGCGACAATACCGCAGCCCAGATGAAAGGCGTGCCCCTGTTCATCATGCAGCGCCACGTCCGTGCATGTCACAATGCCGACCCTGAGTATGGCCGAATGCTTGCCGATGCTCTCGGCATATCTCTTGCCGACGCGCTTGTCGCTCCCGACCCCGCCCATCCGTCATGGGACAAACGGACACCCTCTAAGAAGTAGAAAGACGTTACACCAAAAAAAATCCGCATTTCAACAATCGGTTGTCCCGATGGAAATGCGGATTTTTTTTGGTGAGCCTTTACGTCTACTTCCTGATATCGAAGCCACGCTCCTTCAGCGCCTCAAGCATATTGTATCCGAGCGCTTCGGTATAATACGAAAGTATATGTCGGAGCCAGTCATTATCCGACGTCGTTCCTGCCCGGGTTGCGTTATACTGATGTATCTCGTTATCATACGCCTTGAGCTCGTCCGCCATGTCGTCGGCCCGGTATCCGTTGTGGTGAATAAGCAGCGAAGCCGGCATCTTGGGTTTCATATCGGGCATCTCGCGCGGTACACCCAATGACAGTCCGCACACCACAAACACCCCTTTCGGCAGGTTCAGCGCCTCAGCCACCGCTTTCGGATTTGCCGTCCTCGCATATCCTATGCAGCAGCAGCCAAGACCTATCGAGTCGGCTGCGGCTACGGCGCTCATCATAGCCAGCGAAGCGTCTGTTATGCCGACAATCACACCATCCATCGTGTCATTGAACGCCGGCATATCCACACCCTCGTTTTTGGCAAACGATGCAATGCGGTTATAGTCGATGCAGAAAGCCATGAAGCGGTTGCAGGTCTTGATTTGTTTCTGGCCGATTATCGCATACAGTTTCTCCTTTAGCTCCTGGTCGTCGACATCTATCACAGTAAATTGCTGTCCGTTGTAGCTTGTGGGCGTATTTCTGATTGCCTCGTAGATGAAATCGAGTTGTTCACGAGTGATAGCCTCGCGTTCGAAACGCCTTATCGAACGCCGCGTCAGAAGAGTCTCTTTTACTGATTTGCTTTCCATATTATATCGTTGAATTTATATCGGTATAACGATAAAAGTGCTATCTTTGTTGCATGAAAGCAATCGAACGACAGCAGTGGGAGAGCCGCACGGAGCTTCTCCTCGGAGCCGGTGCCGTAGAGCGCCTGCGCAACGCGCGCGTCATCATATTCGGTATGGGTGGAGTAGGCAGTTGGGTCGCGGAGACACTTGTGCGCACCGGCATATTCCATCTCGATATTGTCGACTTTGACGATGTCGCCCCCTCCAATATCAACCGTCAGCTACCGGCGCTGGCCTCCACTGTCGGGCTGCCTAAAGTCGAGATGATGAAGCAACGCCTGCTTGCTATAAACCCGGAAGCTGAAATAACGGCATTCAACATGCTCTACACTCCCGACACGGCCGACTCCTTCGACCTCGACAGCTATGATTACGTTGTCGATGCCATCGACTCGTTGCGCGACAAAGTGCTGCTCATACAGCGGGCCACATCATCCCGTTGCCGTTTCTTCTCGTCGATGGGAGCCGCGTTGAAGACCGACCCCACACGCATCCGCGTCGATGAATTCTGGAAAGCGAAAGGCTGCCGTCTGGCCGCTGCTTTGCGCAGCCGATTCAAACGTTCCGGCGAAATGCCGCGGCGAAAATTCAAAGTTGTATTCTCCGATGAAATCGTTGAAAACCGCGGAGACAACAACGATACATATTCCACCGACAAAATCTCCAAACCCACCGTCAACGGTTCGCTCATGCAGGTGACAGCCACCTTCGGCATAGTCCTCGCGTCACTCGTCATCAACCACTGCGCCGCAGCCTCCGATACCTGAGCAGTTTATATGGCGACTATGGCAACATTCTCCAGCAAGAAATAGGAGAAGTACGGTATGTGCAATGCAGCTCAAATAGCGGAGGGCCGAAGGCCCGGTGGTGTCACTATCCCCGTCCGACGCGTAGCGGAGGGCGGGGGATTTCGCTACCTTCCCAAAAGATGCCTCACCGCCGCTATCGGGTGACGGATTATCATCCGTTTGCCGCTCCATCTCATCACGGTCCCTATACGCTCACGCATATCTTTACGGTAGCAATGTATCATGCATCTGCGGCAGGTCGGTTTTCCGTCTCCGTGTGGACATCGCGACAGCCTCGCGATAGCGTATGCCAATAGTTCCGAGCATTCCCCGCATAAATCTCCGTCCGAAGCATGACAGTGTCCGCGGCAATACATCCGTATCATCGTTTCTACTGTCCTTTTCTCCCGCTCAATCCTCTTGCCCATTGATTATGAAAATAAAACGGCGTCCCATAGGAATATCAATCTATGGGACGCCGTGATATTATACCGGATGATTATTTGCCGAAGTAGCGTTTGTACAGACCGGCGAAGCCCTGGCCGTGACGAGCCTCGTCCTTAGCCATTTCGTGAACGGTATCGTGGATAGCGTCGAGACCCTGCTCTTTTGCATTGCGGGCAATGCGCATCTTGTCGGCATTTGCGCCGGCTTCAGCCTGCATGCGTTTTTCGAGATTGGTCTTGGTGTCCCATACGCAGTCGCCGAGCAGTTCTGCGAATTTTGCAGCGTGTTCTGCCTCCTCGAAAGCATAGCGGCGGAAAGCCTCTGCGATTTCGGGATAGCCTTCACGATCAGCCTGGCGCGACATAGCCAGATACATGCCTACTTCGCCGCATTCGCCGTTGAAGTGAGCGTTGAGATCCTTTATCATCTCCTCGCCGGTGCCTTTGGCAACGCCTACTTCATGTTCGGTAACGAAAGTGAGTTCTGCCTCAGTGTCGAGTTCTTTGAATTTGCTCTTGGGGGCGCCACAGATAGGGCACTTTTCGGGAGCTTCTGCTCCTTCGTGTACGTAGCCGCAGACTACGCAGATAAATTTCTTGTGCATGATGTCTATTATTTTGATAATTATACTTTTTTTTATGTTTTTTTCTTCGGAAACAAAGATGGTGTTTGGTTTTAAATTAAGAGAGTGTTTGGATTTATATCAAATTAATACTGAGAGAATTTTTTGAGGTAATACCCATAAAAGTTTCTACACAAAATTAGGAAATGGCATTGTCATTTGCAAATAAAATTTCATAAAATTCATTAAGGAGGGGCTGAGCTGTTGCCAAGCTTGTCTATCCGTGATATATCAGTAAAACGAGAGAGGATACGCAGCCTTGCATATCCTCTCTCGTTATGGTGTGATACCTGTAATTGTTTTAGGGAATGAGGTTGTGTGCACGGAACACCTTCTGGATTTTTTCCAGCGCGACTGTCACCTGTTCATGAGTGTGTGTCGCCATCAGCGAGAAGCGGATAAGAGTGTCGTGCGGAGCGACGGCGGGCGATACCACAGGGTTGACGAAGATGCCTTCCTCAAACAGTTCGCTGGTGATGGCGAATGTCTTGAAGTTGTCGCGGATATAGAGCGGGATAATCGGAGTCGATGTGTGTCCGATTTCGCAACCCATATTGCGGAAGCCCTCAAGAGCGAAATTGGTAACCTCCCAGAGTTTTTCCTGACGTTCTGGCTCGGTCTGCATTATTTCGAGTGCCTTGAGCGCTGCGGCTGTCGAAGCCGGAGTGATTGACGCCGTGAAGATATACGAACGTGAGTGGTGACGCAGGAAGTTGGTGATTTCTTTGTCGGTGGCGATAAATCCGCCAAGTGAAGCGAACGACTTGGAGAATGTTCCCATTATAAGGTCTACATCGTCGGTGACACCGTAGTGGTTACATGTACCGCGGCCACCTTCGCCGAATACTCCGATACCGTGAGCCTCGTCAACCATCACCGATGCATTGTACTTCTTTGCCAGACGTACTATCTCGGGAAGATTGGCAACATCGCCCTCCATCGAGAACACACCGTCGGTTACGATCAGCTTCACTTTGTCGGGGTCACACTTCTGGAGCTGCTCTTCGAGCGACACCATGTCGTTGTGCTTGTATTTGAGCGATTTGGAGAACGACAGACGGCGTCCTTCTATAATCGACGCGTGATCCTGCTCGTCCCAGAGTATATAGTCTTCGCGACCGGTAAGGCATGATACCACGCCGAGGTTTACCTCAAAACCGGTGGAATAAATCATTACATCCTCCTTGCCGATATATTTGGCAATAGCAGCCTCAAGCTCTTTGTGCAAGTCAAGCGTACCGTTGAGAAATGGCGAGCCGGCACATCCGGTACCATATTTCTTGGTCGCCTCTATCGCTGCTTCTTTGATGCGGGGGTCATTGACAAGACCTGTGTAACAGTTGGAACCGAACATCAGCACTTTCTTGCCATTGATGATAACCTCGGGGTCCTGCTCCGATGAGATGGCGCGGAAATATGGGTAGATTCCTGCCGCTTTCGCTTTCTGCGGCTCTTGATACTGTGCTAATTTAGCTTGTAATAGCTTCATAGTTTATGTGATAATGATACTGTGGTTATAAACTATCTGACTGACTTTTTTGTCTCGTTTTCGTCAATTCAGGCTGCAAAGATAACATAAAAATGCGAATATCTGACTAATTATTTCGAAAAAATACCATGCGCTGCACTTTTTTATGATTTTTTTGACATCTCCACCGACCGTCACATATTGATATGCGACTTATTCTACATAAGTAACTGTCCAAAATTATTTTGAACAGTTACTTATCCGATGTTTCGGCCACAAAAAAATATAGTAAGACAAAACTTTTATCCTCTCCGGGATGTTTAAAAGTCGAGTGTCAGCGAGACCGGCCTGTTATTTGCCTCCCGCGGCTCGCTACAAATGACAATATTAACATTCAACTATTGATTGATTATGGATAAGAAAAGCATCAAAGGCACACAGACCGAAAAAAATCTATTGGCCTCTTTCGCCGGCGAAAGCCAGGCACGCAACCGCTACACACTCTTTGCTCAGAAAGCGGTAGAGGAGGGTTATCAGCATATTGCCGCTGTTTTTCTTGAAACGGCAAATCAGGAATTGAGCCACGCACAGCAATTCTTCTCGAAACTCGAAGGCGGCATGGTGGAAATCACCGCCGGATATCCTGCCGGAGTTGTCGCCGATACCGCCACCAACCTCGCTGAAGCAGCCGCAGGCGAACGGGAGGAGTGGAGCGCACTCTATTCTACATTCGCCCAGACCGCACAGGATGAAGGGTTCCCCGAAATCGCAGTCCTCTTCAAGAATGTCGCAAAAGTTGAAATCGAACACGAGAAACGCTATCTCAAACTTCTCGAACGCCTCTCTTCCGGTACCGAATTCTCGCAGGAAGAACCCGTCGAATGGATGTGCCGTAACTGCGGCTATGTATTCACCGGTAAGTCCGCTCCAAAAAAATGCCCCGTCTGCGGTAAAGACCAGGGCTGGTTTGAGCGCCATCAGCAGAACTATTGAAAAACCATATAGTGAGACCTTAGGAAAGTCTCTCTGTATAAATTAGCTCATTAAAATAAATATTCGCAAAACAAAAGACAACGGAAACCATTCTACAAACAGGACACGGCTTCCGTTGCCTTTCTACATCTAATCCCCATTCACCGGCCATAATAAGCCTGAACCGAATCGAAGAGTGTGACAGACCTTAATATATCGGAACTCTAATCCATCACCTTGTAGGGCTGCACCCGGGAGCTGTTTACTTAAGGAATGTCTCGAAAAGGCACATCGGATAACTGGAGAGACACAAACCTGCTATTATGAGTTTAAGTAAACAGCATCGGGTAGTGACGATGTCGCAGGCATCTTCTATCTGATTAACCCGGTCATGGGGGTGTTGCAGAACTCCAAAACGTAGGGACGCACGGCTCGTGCGTCCGCAA
>CAMWJS010000097.1 GCA_947174635.1 uncultured Muribaculaceae bacterium | reverse complement strand
TAGTTGTCGATGGGGAACTGGTCGGTGTCCCAGCCGTTCTGATAGTCGCCGCGGTTGGCGTCGATCGAACCGAGCATGCCGTTGTCGACAGCCACTGCGAGCTCATGCTCGAAAGTGTGGCCGGCCAGAGTTGCGTGGTTCACCTCGATATTAACCTTGAAATCCTTGTCAAGACCGTGGGCTTTGAGGAAACCGATCACCGTTTCGGTGTCGACGTCATATTGATGTTTCGACGGCTCCATCGGCTTGGGCTCGATCAGGAATGTGCCTTTGAACCCTTTCGCACGGGCATAGTCGCGTGCCATGGTGAGCATTGTGGCGAGATGTTCCTTTTCGCGTTTCTGGTCGGTGTTGAGCAGGCTCATGTAGCCCTCACGGCCGCCCCAGAACACATAGTTGGTGCCGCCCAGCTCGATTGTGGCGTCGATGGCGTTTTTGATCTGCACGCATGCGCGGGCCACGACGTCGAAGTCGGGATTGGTGGCGGCGCCGTTCATATAGCGTGCGTGGCTGAACACGTTGGCAGTGCCCCAGAGGTTCTTGATGCCCGTCTCGGCCATCTTCTCCTTTATATATGCCACCACGGCCTTGAGGTTGGCCTCATATTCCTCGATAGAGTCGCCCTCGCTCACAAGGTCGACATCATGGAAACAGAAATATTCAATTCCCATCTTTGTCATGAACTCGAAACCTGCGTCGACTTTCTGCTTCGCAAGCTCCACGGCGTCGGTCGAGCCTTCATTCCAGGGGAATTTCTTTGTGCCGCCGCCAAACTGGTCGGCACCCTCGGCACAAAGCGTATGCCACCATGCCATGGCGAATTTAAGCCATTCTTTCATCGGCTTGCCGAGCACCACACGTTCTGCATCGTAATAGCGGAAAGCCATCGGGTTATATGACTCTGTTCCTTCAAACTTGATTTTTCCAATACCGGGAAAATATTCTTTTGTTTCCATAATATAAATGTTTATGTTAGTTATTTCTTTTTATGTTAGTTATTTATTATCGGTTGATTGTGTTTTCGAGGATTGATTTCCAGCGCGCGTATGCCTCGAGATAGGGGGTGCGGTCGGCCGCCGGGGCTATCTCTCCGATAAGCTCGAGCGAGGCGAACGCCTCAGCCGCATCGCGGTATATTCCCGCGCCGATACCCGCGCCGCGGGCTGCACCGACCGAGCCGTCGGTCTCGTAAAGACGGATTGTGGCGCCCGAAACCGAGGCCAGCGTGTCGCGGAACAAAGGAGAAAGGAACATATTGGCCCGACCGGCCGATATACAGTCGATTTTCATGCCGAGACCTTTCATTATCTCCATGCCATACATGAACGAGAACACTATGCCCTCTTGCGCGGCGCGCATGATGTGACGGCGGTCGTGGATATTGAAGCTGATGCCGTGGATAGAGCAGCCGGTGTCTTTATTCTGAAGCACACGCTCTGCGCCGTTGCCGAACGGCAGTATCGTCACCCCGTCGCTTCCCACAGGCACTTCGGCGGCCAGAGCGTTCATCTCCGCATAGCCGCACCCCTGCGGCGCCACGTTGCGCTTTATCCATGAATTGAGTATGCCGGTGCCGTTGATGCATGTCATCACACCGATACGGGTGTTGCCTGCGCTATGGTTGACATGGGCGAAATTATTGACACGCGACAGCGGGTCGTAGTCGACAGTGCCGTTGATGCCGTAGACCACTCCCGACGTACCGGCTGTTGATGCCACCTGACCCGGCTCAAGCACACCGAGCGACAGGGCGTTGTTGGGCTGGTCGCCGGCGCGGTATGTCACCGGAGTGCCCTCCGCGAGGCCGAGTTCCGCCGCCACGGCCGCGGTGACAGCGCCCTGCGGGCCGAACGTGGCCTTTACCTCAGGCAGTATGTCGCTGCTGTAGCCGTAATGGTCGAGCAGAAACTGTGCGGGAGCGTTATCCTTGAAATCCCACAGCATGTATTCCGAGAGCCCCTCGGGGTTGGTGCATATCTCGCCGGTCAGACGATAGGCGATATAGTCGCCCGGGAGCATCACTTTATATATCTTTTCAAAAATTTCCGGCTCGTTGTCTTTCACCCATTGCAGCTTGGCAGCGGTGAAATTGCCCGGCGAGTTGAGCAGCCGGCTCAGACATTTCTCCGCTCCGATTGCCTCGAAAGCGCTCTCGCCGTATGGCACACCGCGTGAGTCACACCAGATTATGGCGTCGCGCAGCGGCTCGCCGGCGCGGCCTATCGCAACCAGGCCGTGCATCTGATATGATATGCCTATGGCCTTTATGTCGGCGGGATTTACTTTCGACTGCGCCAGCACCGAGGCTGTCACCTCCTTCAGATAGCGCCACCAGTCGGCGGGGCTCTGCTCGGCCCAGCCCTGACGCAATGCCTTTATGGGTGCTTCGGCGCGGGGATAAAAATCGCCGGCGACCGTGCGCCCTGTGTTCACTTCAATTAACGATGCTTTGACTGACGACGACCCTACGTCGTAACCGAGAAGATACATGGTGATATTAAGGATTTGGTGTTAGGTAAAATTCGATATTTCCGCGGCGTCTGCCGAAGCCGCTTCTTTAATAACAAACGAAGCGGCAAATTGTCGGAGACCCGTTGAGTCTATAAGCAAATTTACTGATATTTACCTGTCACAAATACTATTAATACACCTATTTATGGTAGGTTTGACACCTTTCTTACCGAAAAAAAGCGCATTTGTGTCAAAAAAGTGCCGAATTGACGCATCGCGCCCTGTCACCACTCTATCACCACCGCCGCAGAGTCCATCTCGGAGCCCGCCACCGGAGGTGTGAGTTTCGCCACTCTGACACGTCCCCCCTCAATCTCGCCGAAGCGGCCGAGCAACGCCTGACGCAGACGCAGAGCCAGATGCTCGAGCAGCCGCGACGGCTCGGCGTTGACCTCGCGCACCACAGCCACGATGTCGGCATAGCTCACCGTAAGGCTGATGTCATCGCTGCCGGCGGCATCAAGCCACGGCACCGTCACCTCGACATCATAACTGAACAGATTGCCCACACGTGTCTCCTGTGCGAACACTCCGTGATAACCCTGCATGCGCAGTCCGTTGACCTGTATCTTTGTTGTCATTGTCATAAGTGTAATTCTATATCTTATTCAACATCGACCTTGCGGCGTCGGCCTGCAATCATCGTGCGCAACACTCTGAATGCCATCACCGACGACACCGCCGCCACTGCCGCCGGGACAAAGCGCAGCCCCTCGACCCGTGCCCACGCGCAGCCTGCCGTAACAATCACCGCAACTGCCGACAGCAGCGCCACCCTGCGGCTAATGCGCATGCGGTAGCGCCGGAAATAGACTATGCCGATTATTATGACATAAAGACCGTACCACGCGCTGTAGGCGATGCCGAGACCGTCGAGGCCGCCCGCACGGTAGCCGATGAAGCTGAAAAGCAGAAACGCTGCCCCGCTGGCGCTCTCGGTCATGAGATACACCCGGCCGTCGCCTCTGGCAAGAAGCGTGTAGGCCATGCACCACGACACGGCACGCAGAGCCGTTCCGGCAAGCGCAAGATTGACATATCCCACAGCCGGCATGAACTCACTGCTATACAGAAGCCTGATTATCACATCGTCAAATGTCATCATGAGCGTCGCTCCGGGGAGCACCACCAGCACTGCCACCATCACTTCATGGCTCATGAATGCCGACACCCTCGACACCGACGCCTGCACTTTGCTTATCCGAGGAAAAAACTCAAGGCCGATGGCGGTGAAAAGCAGCCCCAGATACTTGTTGACTATCGTGTAGCCCGCCTGATAACGGCCCACCTCGTCAATGCCCCCCTCATGATTGAGGTAGGCCATGAAAACATAGTTGACCGCCATCGCTATAAACACCGACAGCGTCATGTAAATGCCGAGTGTCACAAAGCCTTTCCCCTCGGCAAGCAACTCCCTGCCGGTGAGCCTGACGCAGGGCTGCGCGGCATCTTTCCTGACACGCAGAGCCATCACCGCCGCAGCCTGGCATGCGAAATATGCCACTATCGACCACACGATGCTCCGTTCGCCAAACCAATAATAGAGCGGCACCGACACGGCAAGGCCGCCGAGCGTGCCCCACACCGTGGCCCGCGCCAGACGGTTAAGGCGGTCCATCCCCTGCATTATGGCGAGCTCTCCGTTGGTGACCGCCGACAGCATCACCGCCACCGAGAGTATTATAAATCCGAGGGTGTAGTCACCGCTGCCAAACGTGAGCCGGCTCAGCAGCGGCGAGAAAACAAGCGTAAGGAAAGCTCCGGCTATGCCGAGCAGCCACGACCAGCGCCTGACAGCCGCCACTATGCGCCACAGCGCGTTGCGGTCGGCAGCCGCGATGTCGCGCACCGGACTTTGCCTTATGCCGAGCTGAGTAAGAGTAGTGATTGAGTCGAGAGCGGTGTTGAAAAGGCCGAACAGACCGATGCCGAGCGTACCGATCCACAGAGCCACCAGCTTTGTGCGCACGATGCTGCACGCTATTCCCGCGAGCTGCACCCACGAGAAGAGCCACATCGTCTTCACCACCTTGCCCGACACATTGCCGCGGGCGCTTTTCACCGCAGCCATACCTCAGGATTTTCCTTGGTTACCGACTTGGCGTTCACGGCATTGCGTATTTCAAAGTGGAGTATGGACCGGCCATTGTCGCCCGCATCGACATACACGGTGCCGAGAGTCTGGCCGGTCTTGACCTTGTCGCCCGTACGCACGGAGAGAGTGCCGAGGTTGGCGTAGACCGTAAGATACTGGCCGTGGCGCACAAGCACCACATTGTTATATCCGTCGGGGCAGAATATGGCCGATACCTCGCCGTCGAAAACGCACTTTACAGCAGCTCCGCTCGATGTCTCCATGTCGATACCGGCATTGTCGGTCATCACATTCTTATGCAGCGGGTGCTGCTGGCGTCCGAAGCGGCGCACTATATTGTGGGGGTTGACCGGATAGCTCAGACGCCCTTTGTTGGCGGCGAAATTGGTCGACAGGGCAGGCGACGGAGCTGGGCGCTTCGCTTCAGCTGCAGGCTTTTCCCCTGGCTTTTCCGCCGGAGCAGGTCTGGTTTTCGAGGCGTTGCTGTCGGAGGGGCCGGCAGCCTTGCCTTTGTCGTCCTGACGTTCGTCAGCCTTTCTTTTTTCCTCAGCCCTACGGCGCTCTTCCGCCTTGCGGCGTTCCTCCTCCTGCTTCTTGCGTTTCTGCTCCTCAAGGAGAGCTTTACGCTGCTCCTCCTTGATTATTTTGTCGAGCTCGCGGTCGAGAGCCGTGGCCTGGCGCTGCTGCTCACGCAACAGTTTCCGAAGATCGGCCTCCTTTCCTTTGAGCGACGATACAATTTTATCGGTCTCTGAGGCACGCTGGCGCAGTTCGGCATGGCGCATCGACATGCGCATGGCAAGCTCCCTATTCTGAGTAGTCAGTGTGTCGACATATCTGAGCCGCTCGTCGAGCCTGGCTTTCACCGATTTTATCTGATTGACCTTGCGCTCACGCCAGCGCGTGAACTGTTTCAGGGCATTGGCGCGACGGAAAGCCTGGGTAAACGACTCCGATGAAAATATAAACGCGAGATTGTTCATCGCCATGCGCGAATGGCGTGAGTTGCGCAGGATGTCGGCGTATGAGTCACGCAGGTCGGTCAGCCGGCGGTCAAGCACCGCGACAGAGTCACGGGCAGCCTGCGCCACTGTCTCGAGCGAATCAATCGATGCCTGAAGCGACACAATGTTGCGGTTGATGGTCTGCGACTCGGCCTGAAGCTTGTTAAGGTCGTTGAGCTTCGACTTCATGACGCGCGCGTTTTCCTTGATCTGCGCGTCGGTCTGCTTGATTTTCTGTTCGGTAAGTTTCTGCTGCTGCCTTACGTTTTTCGATGTGCGCTGCTTCGCCCCGGCCTCCGTAAGCGAGACCAGACACAGCAACACAAAACCGATTACCAAAAGCAACTTCTTCATTCAGACACACATCTTGGCCGGACACCTCCGGCATCATTGTCGTATATCTCACAAAGATAATCAAAAAATAATACACCGCATCCCATGCCGCCTATAATTTTTCACCAAATCGACGACAGTTTTTTCTTCTGTCAAATTAGAGCCGCAACAATCCATAGATATTATTTATTGAATAAAAAAACAAATTGTGTACACATTTTTGTACACAATTTTGTTATTATACTGAAAAACAATTATATTTATACTAATAAAAAAAGCAGAATATGGAAGTATTATCAGTAAGGGATTACCGTAATAACCTGGCAGCATCATTCGACAAGGCTGCCGAGGGAAAACGCGTACTTATACGTCGCAAAAACACGCTCTATGCCCTCGTAAGCATCGGAACAGATGACAGATCTCTTTTGCCGGCGCAACAACAGCATATCGACGAAATGGCACAAAGCATCAGAAACAGCTGGGACCAGGTAAAAGAGATGGAAGCAGGTAAAATACCGGCAAAATCAGCAATAGATTTCATCAATGAGCTTTGAGATTTCCACTACGGCTGAATTTGAAAAACAAGCCAAAGCCCTCTACAAGCGCCACAGATCGTTCAAAAACGATTTGCTGGAATTTGTCAAATCGCTCAGAGAAAACCCTTTTCAAGGCGTGGAGCTAAGTCCGGGGATACGCAAGATACGAATGACCATCACATCAAAAGGGCGTGGAAAATCAGCCGGTGCAAGAGTGATTACCTACACAATTGTAAGTGCTGCTGCGGAGGGGCGTGTATATCTGATGAACATCTATGACAAAGCGGATTTCTCGAGGGTGTTGCAAAACTCGATTTTAGTTGAGAGGGTGTTGCAGAACTCAGAGAAATGCCTCCAAAATGTAGGGACGCACGGCTCGTGCGTCCGCTAATAATCTGATTATCAGATGTTACGAGCGGACGCACGAGCCGTGCGTCCCTACAATATGAAGTTTTGCAACACCCTCCTACTACGCTACTGATTGTCAGGATGCTGCGCTTAGTAGCCGCGGTTTCTTTGCAGGGCAAAGCGCCCAAGGCGATAATCAACCGCGGAAAGTTTAGTTTTGCAACACCCTCC
The DNA here is from genome assembly GCA_947174635.1 of uncultured Muribaculaceae bacterium. Lineage (GTDB taxonomy): Bacteria > Bacteroidota > Bacteroidia > Bacteroidales > Muribaculaceae > JAGBWK01. The sequence continues at coordinate 299 of CAMWJS010000097.1, read as the reverse complement.
GTAATAAAAGAGATCATCAACAATCCGGAGTAATGTAAGCATTCAAAATCGCAAGAAATTGTAGGGACGCGATACAATGCTGTTTACTTAAACATAACTTCATCGGAAAGCCGGAGGCTTGAGGGTCTACTATTAACCCCGGTTCGGAGACCGCGGAGCGGTCGCAGACCGGGGTAACCGATAGCAATCATCTCTTTAGCCCGGGAAGGGCGGCGTGTGGTAACCAGCTTGTTTACAACCACAAACCGCCCCCTCCCGGGCTTATTGGGCGGGTGGGTTTATGGCCGGGGTCTGCGCCC
>CAMWJS010000096.1 GCA_947174635.1 uncultured Muribaculaceae bacterium | reverse complement strand
CCAAAACGTAGGGACGCACGGCTCGTGCGTCCGCAAAACAGCGCTGATTATCAGCTTTTTACCGGACACACGAGCCGTGCGTCCCTACGTTTTGGAGTTCTGCAACACCCCCGGAAAGTTTGGCTCTGCAACTCCTACCACATTAAGGTGCAGATATTTGGTGCGTTATACCACGCAGATGCGGACGCGATATATCGCCCCTGCAATTTAGTCCGTATTTTGTGAGTTTTGAAACCCTTTAATATTCCATAAGTTAGATCAGTTGCATGATACTCGGTATTCGTTGGGAGTTATTCCTGTCACTTTCTTGAATACACGCGTCATGCGGTGGGGCGGCATTATCATTTGAGGATTGCGCTGCCGGCCGTACCCGAGCCGCTTACCTCGTCGGAACGGTCAACTTTCTTGCCATAACCGAAGGTGTAGGAAACCGCCAATGTGATGCGCCAGTGCTGCGCGGTTGAAAATTCTTTGCGATCGAAACTGTAATATTTGCTCGTAAGGGTCTGGTGCGACGACTCCCACGACGTGCGCAGGATGTTGTAGACACCGGCACGGACGTTCCAGCCATTGTCGCCCCATCCCAACTGTATCTGATATTTGGCGGGAGTGCGCTCGACTATACCGCTCTGCTCTTCCTGGTATCGGCTCGGTGTCATATACCATCCCCAAAGGTAGAATTTACCGAAGTAATACGTAAGTTGAGCCGTGCATGTCAGTTCATTTCTTGTGTTGGCGTATGCCCCGGTGGTCTTTCGCATCCAGTATTGCGGCCGCAGTTTGGCAACGAGCCTGCCGCCAAAAAATTTGGCGGTAGCCGACACGCCCAACATGCCGCTGCGATAGTCGCCGTCGTTGACATATCGGCGCAACATCATTCCATCGGGAGCCGAGGGGGAATATACGGTGACACACCGGTTGCCGAGCATATAGATATATCCGTCGGCCGACAGTTGCCACCTGTTGTTCGGGAGCCATGTATATGACAATCCGGCACTATGGTATGAATAATCGGAGAGTGTCGGTGTCCCCTGATACCACATAAGTTCGTCCTGTTGCAGCATATTGGGGCTTTTCTGCGACGCTTCGGGCACATCTTTGCCATAGCGCCAGTTCGCTTCAAACTGATGCTTGTCGGTAGGCGAAAAAGTGGCATAGGCATTAGCCTGCGGGAAATTATTGCTCATGCGGCTGTCGCTTATGTGGTTACTCTCCCATACCCAGCCGAATTCTCCACCGATATTCCATTTTTCAAGATTCAGATCATAATGGGCTCCGGCGAGGTAACCGCCGACGTTATATTTCTGATGCGACGGGGAATTGCCGAAATAATCGATGAAGTTCCAGTTTTGCGAAGTGGCGAAGTAGAACATCAGGCTGTTATTGTCGTTGAGCTGCCAGTAAAGCCGCGGGCTTAACTGCAGGCTGTGCACATCTTCGGAAGCATTGTTGGTGATGGATAACGCATCACCCGTGGAATAGAACGAATTGGACTTATTCTTGCCATAAGTATAAACGGCTTCTGTTTCAAATGAAAATTTCGGAGAGAACGTAAAGAAGAAATTACCGTTATAATTGAGTGCCCAGTTGTGGCTTGATGTCAGCGAGGTTGCTGTTGCGGGTGAAAACAATTCAGAGGAATATAGCAGCGAATTGACCGCGTCGTTGTGCGGGACATTCGTGAGGCTGTAAGAGATGCGGTTTGAAATTCTGGCCTTGTCGCTGTTATATAAGGCTCGCAAGGCAAAATCGTTGCTGTTGTTGCGATAGAGCGAGGATGTGGTTTCGGATGTTCGCACGACGGTCTGCGGTCCGGCTCCGTGCAGGTCATCAAACCGGAATGTTTCAACCGAGCTGACACCGCCGTGACGGTCTGTGAGGTATATCTCATCGGCATACAGGTCGAAAACCATCGACTTGTATGCCATTTTGGAATAGACCTCCCCCTCGGAGCGGTTGACGCCAAACCATTTGTCGGCGGTCACCTTTGTATATCCGCCCCATTCGTATTTCTGCATGACGAAGTTGATTGCGTAATGTGCGCCTTGAAACCGCGGGTCGGTAGGGTGCAGATAATACTCCACCTTTTTCACATCCTGCGTCCTCATGCCCTGCAGGTCCTGCGAGGTGGCAGGCAGGAAATCAATGAAGACAGACACACCTTGCCCCGAAGCGGTCTTGACAGCATGGCTGACAGGGTCGACCTCAATCTGAGGGATTGCCATCTGGCTCAGAAGGGAGATAGCATCGGCTGCGGCATCCTTTTGCCGGGACATAGGGATATAGGTGGATACATTTGATGACGTGCACTGCATATCCGCTTCAATCACGACCTCGTCCAACCTCTGCATACCAATAGAATCGGGTTCTGCCGACTGCGCCATCGCAAACAGGGGCGCAACCGCAAAGGCCGAAAGCAGAATGATGTGTTTTATCGCTTTCATATATTTATTATTTATTAATTTCCGGCAATTACTCCGTCTCTACAATGCCGAATACATTGGTGTGGTTATACGGGTCAATCGTAACACTCTCCCATGTGCCGAAATATGAATACTAAAAACTTCTTCATTCTTTGTTCGGTTCTCGATTGGCTCAATGGAGAGATTGGTTATAATAAGAAATATCGCGGAGCGTCCGGAATCCGTTCCGGCAGCAAAGTTAACAAAATATTTGAGCGCAATGCGACAAATGCAACGAATATGAGCTTAAATCACACGGCTCTTTCATTTAAAAATGCTTTGAATTTTCAATATTCGTGAGTAGCAGGCGGTTAAAAGCAATTTCCAACTTCATCCGACAAATCAGCTATTATATATCTTAAAGGTTGGACTTGGGTAAATACAACTTATTCAGATAGTTGCCAAACAATGCCAAAGTTAAATGAAAGAGCCGTGGCTCTAAATCATTTCTTTTAATAATATTTCAACAGTCTCTTTAACATTCTCCTCTGTTATACCGATTACTGAATCTATTCTTATCAGGTGTGGGCGTTGATGAGATGAAAACTCATCTTCATCATCCAGGATTACATAATTACTGATGTCGGGGTTCTCTGCCAGCCATGCTGCAATTTCGTCCATTTTATTATAGAATGGCGGGACATCGGGAGTAATTCCTACTATGTTTCCCGGAAGCGACCTCTTCTTCCAAAGTAACTGTAACCAATCTATGGATTTACCTAATTTCCAGGTAGAATGAATTACAATTTCAGCTTTTGTAACAGCTATAATTTTAGCAAGATTATCAATCGCTTCTTTGTCAAAGAAAATCCCGAACTCATCTTCTAACGGAAGTCTTTGAGAAAGCATATATGCTTCCCATTTATCAGTATTGAGGACTCCATCGATATCAAGAAAAATAATTTTCATCTTCGAATGACTATTTTTTTGATATTAATATTTCATCAACATTTGTCTATTTATAAACAAGAACATGGCTCCTTATTATAATTATATTTATTTTTCCAATTTTTTGATGTATCATTGAATAGAACTTATGATATTAGCCAATTTAATAAGGACTTCAGAAGTATGACGCGCATATTCCGGCCTTGACCAATCCGTACATACTGTATTTTCCCACACCTGACGAGATTTACACCAGGTGTCAATTTGCTTATCCAATTCGTTAAGCAATAATTTAGCTTCTATGTAGAGAAGACAGTATCTGAAGGAATTTGCGTCTCCAGGACAATAACATTCATCAACGGCTTGCTTACAGCAAATAATCAAAAGATTATGTGCCGGACGTAGGAAAGTGCCGTTATCCTCCCATTGATTCTCACTATCACTAATGATTGCGTATTCTTTTTTATAAAGGTCTATATGTGCTTTCAAAATCCTCAATGCGCCACTTGTCCTGACAACACCACTTATTGAGCCTCCCCAAAAATATAAGTCAACACAATTTGCAAATATTTTATAGAATAAATTCTCTACCTCCAGCCATTCTGTAAATTCTGACAAAAGGATTTCTCTTTGTTCTTCGCTCTTGCAAATACTGTTTAGTTTTTCATATTCATTGAATTGTTCAAATATCAATCGTGTATACTCAATACCGTCGCTTACAATTGTCCCCATGGTAGATTCATCTTTGTCGAGTTCCCACAGTGCGTTTGCTTCTGCTATTATGCTGTCGGCCATAGCAAAATCAGAAATGCCGTCGGGTCGCCGTGTTTCTATGTAATAGTTACATAATTGAGTTCTATATTCTTGCATCCATTTACGATTGTTTCTGACATCATTTAAGGATATTTCATTTCGAGTGTATTGATATAAAGAGTCCATTAGACGAACTAAGCGTGGATTAATCTTTATAATGGTATCTGCTGTCCAAAATTCAAGACTCTCGGTATTGTCATCATCGATAAGAGAATCCCCCATAATAGAATCCTCCATTTCAGTATCATCCGTCGTATCGGATTTTGAATTGTTACACCCTAAATTACACAGCAGTATAAGACTGATTAGTAAGAATGGAAAGCGTTTCATCTGTTAGAAAGATAGATTGAGTTTATTTAATATGAAGCAGATTGTTTATAAATCGTACTTTTTTAAATCCACCACATACATACTAAAAGAGAAAAATCACAGAAAATGTTCTCTTGAACTATTTACGATTCTTACGTTTCTCTATCCACTTATCTATACGTTTTACGATAGGGTCTAACACAAAGAATATGAATATCATACAGATAATGATAATCCATATAAGTTTTGCTCTATCTACAAGTCGCTCTAATATTAATTCCATAATTAGTTGTATAATTTTTAAGGGTCTGTTTTTGTAGTGTATATAGTATAGATAGACAGGTAGTGTTCCACTTGGGCTTGAACCAAAGACTCCCTGATTATGAGTCACGCTGCCCTCTGCGGCTTCCGAAAGTTCGCTGACGCTCACTTTTGGAAGCAACCAACTGAGCTATTGGAACTTATGAATATCAAGTAGCGGTTATTTCCAACCAGACTTTTAAAATCGTTTTTTCGGTTTACTCCTCAGTTTACATAAACTGTAATTGTTAATAAATATTTATAATTCTCTTGGATAATTATTGGTGGTTGTAAGGGACAGGTTATTCGATTTCTGGGCGCAAAGTCACATAAATATTCTCAGTTCAAATGGTCATTTAAATGAGAAAATCTGAACGGAATATTATTTTTTTTATTCTATGCCTTTGTCTAATTTGAGCGATTCGAGCGTCTGATAATTTTTTACAAATCATAATGGTTGTTGTGGGTCTGCTCATATCATTAGATATTCTTCTTATTGCAAGATAATCAGCTATAATACCTATTTCATCTCCCCCTATATAATATGTAAACAATTCTGAACTAAATTGCTGTTCCGGTATCTCTGAAAAACAGACCGTAGACCAAGAGCGTCCGATTATAGCATATTCTACATTATAAATTTTTCCGATTTCAATTGTAGGCACTTTAGCATGAGTTAGCCAATCATAATTTGAACGGCATAAAGCTCTAATATCACCATGTTTAAGAGAATCGATATCGTCGCAATCAGCAAATTCAATATTAGACGCAAATCTCTCTTGTTTGCTATCTGCTTTTTGGAAACTTATGGCATCATTGGATTTTAGACCCAAAGAGCTCTTATAGCCAAAATATATCTTACAATTACGACAGATTAAAATGTATTCGCCAACGATATCATTTTCTTCTTCTTGATGATATATTCTGATTCTATCTTTGCCACAAATAGGGCATTTATCAAAATTGAATTTAACAAGTTCCGGCTTATTTAGCATACTGTATGCAAATTTATCCCAAGGTGATATATCCAGTGAATAATCATTCCAAGGACTCTGAAATATCTCAGAAGCAATGACTTTCACCTTGTTGAGCTGTTCAACGTACTCCACTGCTTGAAAATACTCATCATATTTAGTTCGACTTATTTCACTCTCTTTGTCAGTCGCTCCCTCATATCTGACAATATTAGGTTTAGTGCGACTTTTTTTGTTCTCTTTGTTGCACGACTTCTTCTGTATTATAATAGCAGACAACGCATATGACAACAATAAAATCAGTAGGATTAAAGAGATTGGTTCCATATTCAATAAGTTACGCTCGTTTTAGATTGAGATCTTCTATTATAAGAAATATTTGAAAGGAAGTTTCTTTGATTCGTGTACTTTTTACAGATTCACCCTTATAAAGTAGATTATTCAGAAAAATGCACGCTGTCTGTTAATGGATTTTCGAGTGTATATTTCTGTTTCGTTTCCAGCTGTGTTTAGCGTATCTTTGGGCCGGCTCAGAAATCAGTTGCAAATTTACAAAAAAGGTTATTGGTGGGACTATGTAGGAGCATAATTTTCAGGATATATGCCCTAAAGCATAAGATTATAGCCTACCCTCGTCACAGTAGGGGTAATAGCTGTCGTATGGCGTTACGATGATATGGTCGAGCAACCGTATATCCATAATCTCACAAGCTGCTTTAATCTTCTTTGTAAGGTTATCATCTTGACAGCTTGGGTGTGTATTGCCTGACGGGTGGTTGTGCGTGAGGATAATTGCAGATGCGTTGCTGACTAATGCAGTCTGCAAAATCACTCGCACATCAACAATGGTAGAGGTTAGACCTCCCTCTGAAATCGTAGTGAAACCGATTATCTTGTTAGAGTTGTTCAGTAGCAGAACCTTGAATGTCTCTTTGTAGCCGATGGTTTCTTCATCGTACACTCGGTTTATCAGGAGTTTGTGAATGTATTTTGCACTGTTGATTGTCTCAGTTAGAGATTGCGATTTATATTTCAGTTGGACTTCTAAAACTATATAATCTGTACTCATGTCCGAAATTTTGAAGATTTTACTTGATTATTAAGTGTATCAGGAATAAAAATCGGACACTCCCCACTGATTGAGGAATGCCCGATTTTTCAGGAATCTATAAGCACTCAGCCCAAGAACCAAGCGTATTTTGAATCATCATGCAGAGCGTTGCAGATGCCAACCGACACTTCGGTAGCGTTGACGGCTCTTTGCTTTTGATTCGTGGTGTGGAGTATGCGTATTATTCCGCAGACCTCGCTTGGTAGGAATGTCAAACGATTCTTATTCAGTAGGTTTTGCGGATTTTGTCGCCAGATTCGTTACCTCGGAAGCCGTTAGGCAGATTCGCCCATCGGCAAGTTTTTGCCCATGTTGGTAAATACCCCAAAAGCAGGGCAATTAAATAATAGGTCGGCAGGGTGGCGCGTTTTGCTACATACCCGATAATATGGGAAAAGTCATAATTAAAAATCAAAGTTCCGAATAAGTTCCGTACTGAACAAAGAAAAGCACCTACAAATGAATGTAAGTGCTTGATTGTTAAGGAGTGGTCCCACTTGGGCTTGAACCAAGGACTCCCTGATTATGAGTCAGGTGCTCTAACCAACTGAGCTATGGGACCTGAAAATGTTAAATTTCCGTGGAGTATAGCGGACTCGAACCGCTCACCTCGACACTGCCAGTGTCGCGCTCTAGCCAGATGAGCTAATACCCC
>CAMWJS010000095.1 GCA_947174635.1 uncultured Muribaculaceae bacterium | reverse complement strand
TTTGCGGACGCACGAGCCGTGCGTCCCTACGTTTTGGAGTTCTGCAACGCCTCCTTGGCCGGGGTCAATGTGCGGACTGGAGACGTTGCCGCAGGCATCGTCAACCTACATAAGCTGTCTTTACATAGGAGTCTCCCGATATGAAGCGGATTGATGATGCCTGCGGCAACATCACGCAGCGAGATACCTCTCCTCCCGGCCAAGGGGGTGTTGCAAAACCATAATTAGCTGTCAAAAGTTGCAGCAAATTGTATCGCGTCCCAATGCTGTTTACTTAAGGATGTAACATCAGAGAGCCGGAGGCTCGAGGGTCTACTATTAACCCCGGTTCGGAGACCGCGGAGCGGGCGCAGGCCGGGGTAACCGGGAGCAATCATCTCCTGAGCCCGGGAAGGGCGGTGTGTGGTAACCAACTCGTTTACAACCACAAACCGCCCTTCACGGGCTTAACGTTGTCAGGTCACTCTCCGGGGCCTACGGGCCACTGCGTGTCCCTTCGACCCCGGTTAATAGTAGACCCTCGAGCCTCCGGCTCTCTGATGTTACATCCTTAAGTAAACGGCATTGAATCGCGTCCCTACAATTTGGGCCGCATTCTGGGAGTTCTGCAACACCCTCTCAACGTATCCGTCCGAAAAAATCGGCCTTTTTCGGACGGATACGTTGCAACCCCCTCTTTTCGGACGGATACAAAAAAAATAACGGGGAGGCCGATGTCGGCCTCCCCGTCAGTATTATTGAAATAATCTGATTATTTCTTAGAGAGCTGCTCTTTGAGGGCTGCAAGTGCCTCGATGTCGCCGAGAGTGGTTTTCTCTACGGGAGTTGAGACAACAGTCTCCGACTCCTTGCGGGGAGCGCGTTTGGGAGCTGCTTTCTTGGCCTCTGCGCGTTCTGCCTTAGCCTCATCTTCGAAGATACGGCTGTGAGAAAGGATGATGCGCTTAGAGTCTTTGTTGAATTCGATAACCTTGAAGTTGAGTTTCTCGTCAACCTTGGCGTGGCTGCCGTCCTCTTTAACGAGGTGTTTGGGAGTGGCGAAGCCTTCTACGCCGTAGGGGAGGGCGATGACCGCACCCTTGTCGAGCATCTCGATGATGGTGCCTTCGTGGATTGAACCTACAGTGAAGATAGTCTCGAATACATCCCAGGGATTTTCTTCGAGCTGCTTGTGGCCGAGGCTCAGACGACGGTTGTCCTTGTCGATTTCGAGAACCTGTACGTCGATGTCTGCACCGATCTGGGTGAATTCGGTCGGGTGTTTGATTTTCTTGGTCCAAGAGAGGTCAGAGATGTGGATCAGACCGTCTACGCCCTCTTCGAGTTCAACGAATACGCCGAAGTTGGTGAAGTTGCGTACCTTTGCGGTGTGCTTGCTGCCAACGGGATATTTGGTCTCGATGTTTTCCCACGGATCTTCTTTGAGCTGCTTGATACCGAGCGACATCTTGCGGTCCTCGCGGTCGAGGGTGAGGATGACGGCTTCGATTTCGTCGCCTGCTTTCATGAAGTCCTGAGCCGAACGCAGGTGCTGTGACCATGACATCTCGCTTACGTGGATAAGACCTTCAACACCGGGGGCGATTTCGATGAATGCGCCGTAGTCAGCCATAACGACTACTTTACCTTTCACCTTGTCACCTACTTTGAGGTCGGGGTTGAGGGCATCCCACGGATGGGGCTGGAGCTGCTTCAGGCCGAGAGCGATACGCTTTTTCTCGTTGTCGAAGTCGAGGATAACGACGTTGAGCTTCTGGTCGAGAGCGACAACTTCCTCGGGGTGGTTCACGCGGCCCCAAGAGAGGTCGGTGATGTGGATAAGACCGTCTACGCCGCCAAGGTCGATGAACACACCGTAGGTGGTGATGTTCTTGACAGTGCCTTCGAGCACCTGGCCTTTCTCGAGTTTCGAGATGATTTCGCGTTTCTGCTGCTCAAGCTCGGCCTCGATGAGGGCTTTGTGGCTGACAACGACGTTCTTGAATTCCTGGTTGATTTTGACAACCTTGAATTCCATAGTCTTGCCCACGAAGATATCGTAGTCACGGATAGGCTTGACATCAATCTGCGAGCCGGGAAGGAAGGCTTCGATGCCGAATACATCGACAATCATACCGCCCTTGGTGCGGCACTTGATGTAGCCCTTGATGATCTCATCATTCTCAAGAGCCTGGTTGACACGCTCCCATGAACGTGACGCGCGGGCTTTGCGGTGAGAAAGGATGAGCTGTCCTTTTTTGTCTTCCTGATTTTCGATGAATACTTCCACTACATCGCCGATTTTGATGTCGGGGTTGTAACGGAATTCGCTGACGGGGATGATACCGTCTGATTTATAACCGATGTTAACCACAGCTTCGCGCTTGTTGAGGGCGATGATGGTACCTTCGATTACATCTTTGTCTTTTACAGTGTTAAGGCTCTCGTCGTAGGTCTTGGTAAGCTCTTCGCGAGATTTTTCACCTGCAGTTTCGCCTTTTTCGTAGGCATCCCAGTCGAAATCGGCGATGGGAGAGGTTTTAACTTCTTCAGTCATTAAATTAAACGGTTAATAAATTAGTTAATTAAATCGGTTGTGCTCAGCATGTTGGCTGCCTTGGCTGTTGCCGTAGGCGCACAATATGCCTTTAGCGTCGCAAAGGTAATCATTTTCTTTTAATTAACCCAAATTTTGGTATCGCAAATTTTAAGTTTTTCAGCGGTTGTAACAAAGTGTAATTTATTTTATGGCTGCGCGGGAATTTTGTTGTGTTTTGCGGATTTTTTATACAAAATTGTCGCATTTTGCGAAGTTTTCATTGAAAAAAGTTTAATTTTCGAAAAAGAAGCGCTATCTTTGCGGCGTAATTATATCATCTTCTTACATTTTTATTTTTTTATTTCATGTTTAAAAAGTTTTTTTGCGCAGCAGCGTTGGCTGTTACAGTTTCTGTTGGCGTAAAGGCGGCCGATTACGGTCTCCCCGCCGGTATACAGGAAGGTAATATCCTTCACTGCTTTGACTGGACATGTGCTCAGGTTGAAGCTGAGCTTGACAACATTGCAAAGGCCGGTTTCGGCTCTGTGCAGTTATCTCCCATGCAAGGCAACTGTAATGCCGGTGCCGAGTGGTACTATGCTTACATGCCCTATGATTTCACTCTTAAAGGTTCGGGCGTAGGCTCTAAAGCCCAGCTGACCTCTCTGTGCGCCGCAGCCCATCAGCGCGGCATTAAAGTGATTGTCGATGTCGTTGCCAACCACGTCAACAAGGCCTCAGGCTACCACGACACATGGTGGGACTCCAACGGACGCGTACGCTGGAACGGCAGCATCAACTATGGCGACCGTTCCTCCATCACCCACGGCCAGCTCGGCGACTACGGCGATGTCAACTCTGAAGACGCTCAGGTACAGGCTCGTGCCAAAGCCTATGTCGAGGAGCTGAAAGCATGCGGTGTCGACGGCATCCGCTGGGACGCCGCCAAGCATATCGGCCTCCCCTCCGAAGGCTGTAACTTCTGGTCGACTGTCACCTCTGTCCCCGGCATGTGGCACTACGGTGAGATTCTCGACTCTCCCGGCGGCAACGCTGATGCCGTAATGAAGGAATATACAAAATATATGTCGGTCACCGACAACGGATATTGCGACGGTGTCCGCAATGCCATCAAGGGTGGCGGCGCTCCTTCCGGTTATGCCGGATGGGCAGCCAACACTATCGCCGACACAAAGGTTGTGTACTGGGCCGAGAGCCACGACGACTACTCCAACGAGTGGCAGGCTACCACCCACATCCCGCAGGCCGTAATCGACCGCACTTGGGCTATCGTGGCTTGCCGCAACGGCGCATCGTCGCTCTATCTGTCGCGTCCCGCCGCAACTAACAAAGATGCCATCAAAATGGGTGTAAAAGGCTCGACCCACTTCACCTCGGCCGAAATCGCCGCTATCAACAAGCTCCGCAACACCGCCGTAGGTCACGCCGACTATTACTCTTCAGCCAACGGCGTAGTTTGCGTCACCCGCAAGGATGTCGGTGCGGCCATCATCAAAGGCAACGGCCAGGCCGGCAGCGTGTCTGTCGCCAACGGCGGCGGATATTGCCCCGCAGGCACTTACATCGACCAGGTGTCGGGCTCGACATTCACCGTCACAGCTTCTACTATTTCGGGCAACGTAGGCTCGACAGGTATCGCTGTCCTCATCAAGGACGGTGCCGCGCCCAACCCCGACCCGGACCCCAACCCCGGTCCTGACCCGGTTCCCACCCCCGCTTCGATGTACATCCTGGGCAATCTGTCGGGCGCAGCCGGCTGGAGCACCACTCCAGGCACCGGATTCGCCATGACTCAGAGCGGCTCTTCCTACACCGCTGCCGGTGTTGAGTTCAAGGCTGCTGCCGGCGAGACCAAATGCTACTTCAACCTCACCGACTACGTCGGCTCTACCTGGGACGACCTCAACATGAGCGCCAACCGCTACGGTGCTGCCACCGAAGGCGAAGCCGTGACTCTCGGAAAAACCTCGAAAGTAGTGGCATATCTGAAAAATGTCGATGCTTCCGGCTGTCTGTCATGGACTATCGCTCCCGGTAAATATGACATAACATTCGATTCGTCGGCAATGACTCTCCTTGTCAACAACGCAGGCGACAATCCCACGCCCGACCCTGATCCTGTACCGACCCCCGACCCCGATGCCGACCATTATATCTACTTCGACGGCACATTCTCGCAGCCGCAGGTGTGGGCCTGGAATGCATCGGGCAACTGTACCACTGCCACCGCATGGCCCGGCGACAATATGGTCAAGAAAAACAATATGTGGTATTGGGAAGTGCCCGCCGGCAAATCTCTCCCCGCTCAGATCATCATCCATGAAGGTGATAACAAAATCGGCGGCGGCGACCTTAAATATGTTGATAAAGCCACATATCATCAGAACGGTACATACACCGAAAACGGCGACAATCCCAATCCCGGTCCCGACCCTGATCCTTCTGCCACTGTGACCATTGCCGGAGACTATAACCTCGCCTACAGCGGTTCGCACACCAATGTATATTACTGGGGCGCCACAAACCCCGTTACATGGGACGCTGCTCCCGCTATGGAGTCGGCCACCGGTTCTGACGGCAATACCTACAAAGTCTGCAAACTCCCCGAAGGCATGACCCACGTCATCTTCAAGACCGGTAGCGCGCAGACCGCCGACCTCACCTACACTTCCGAGTATGTGATGAACGACAACGGCGCTACTTCTACAAAAGTAGTATTCGGAAACACACCTGTTCCCGCCAAGCCTACCGTAGCAATCTCGCCCAACGGCGGCAAAGTGAAAGGCACTGCCACAATCTCTGTCACTATCGCCAAAGCCACTTCGGTCACTGCCGACTTCAACGGCAAGGCACTCAGCCTATCCAACGGCACCAACACCGTGGCTGTAAGCTCTTACCTCAACGACGGCCAGACCGGCACACTCACTGTAAAAGCCACCAACGCTGACGGCGCCACCGAAGCCGAAGCAACCTTCACACGCTCCGACGCCGTGACTCCCGTTCCAGTGGGCAACAATCTCATCACTGACTACTACAAAGTCAATCCCGACGGACACTACGGCTCAAACCGCACGGTCAACATGCAGTTCTCAAGCCATAATGCTACCGGAGCCCTCAGCCACTGGAGCGATGACGACCTTATCGCTCAGGGTGTGGCCCGCGACGTGGCACAGGCCATGAAAGGCAACCACGAACGTCCCGTCATCGACTCCTATGCCATCTATGCCGCCTACGACAAAGACAACCTCTATCTCGGTGTACAGTTTGTCTACACCGTATGGGATTTCTACGGCGAAGGCAAGCAGCCGGGCGAATCCAAGCCTTACAACATGGACGGACACATGATTATTGCATTCGACCTCGACCCCGACAAATCGTTTGACGGTTATATCGATGGCAAAGGAGCTATCTGGAACGATGTAGGCGCCCCCGGTGCCAAGTTCGAGAACGGTGTTGATGCAGTGTGGATGGGTTCAACAAAGCCCGGTGTAGGAACTCCGGGTCTCTTCGTCCCGACTCCTGACGGCCACGCAAGCTACAACGCTCCTTATTGCAAGGCAAGCACCGTCAAATACGGTTATGCCGACGGTCTCGCATCATGCATAAACAGCATCTGGGGCCAGAAGGAACTCAATTTCGACGCATCTGTGCTTGAAGGCAACGACGGCTTCGTCGACCTCCGCAGCGAAATCGACGACTCTGCCCACACATTCTATGAATTCTGTTTCCCCCTGTCGCTCCTCGGCGTCACCGAAGACTATATCCGCACAAACGGCATCGGCGTGCAGTATATCGACAAATACGGTTCAAGCCCCGTCGGCGGTACTCCCTACGACCCCTCGTTCTTCGACAATGTAACCGGCTCATACTCTCAGGATCCCTCTTCAAGCGAGGAGAAAGAGGATGAGGATATCATCACCTACGCTCCCGCACGCATAGGCCATGCCTCATTCAGCGGAGTGGAGGATATTACTTTGCAGCCTGCCGATGACGAAGCCCCCGCAGTTTACTACAACCTCCAGGGCATGCGCGTCGACAATCCCGCCAACGGCATCTACATCAAGCGCCAAGGCTCAAAAGCGACCAAAGTCATGGTCCGCTAAGCCGTAACCCGCTCCCTCCATCATCTCCGGCCACGTTGCCGGAGATGAACAATAAATAAAACAGTTGTCGCGATTACCGACCGTCACGCCCGACCGACAAGGGCAAAACGCAAGGTAATCGCGATTGCTGTATATATCCCCCCTCCCCGCATCCCGTCGCAGATATCACAGCTCATTCCCCGCGGAGAGGGTGTTGCAGAACTTCAAAACGTAGGGACGCACGGCTCGTGCGTCCGAATTTCTGTTTGATAATCAGGATGTTGGCGGACGCACGAGCCGTGCGTCCCTACATTTAGCTCAGGCATATCCACGCTCCATAGTATCGACTACATAGCGTCAGAGACCACCATCCCCTATAGCATATAACTATTGAGTAGAGTCATGAGATAGGCCGACATCGATAGCATCGCCCCCGCACATCCCCTCGCAGATATCCCCACGCATTCCCCACGGAGAGCCGGAGGCTCGTGTCAGTGATTAACCGGGGTTCGCAGACCGCGGAGCGGGCGCAGACCCCGGCTCACCCGACATCTCCCCAGCCGAGCCCGGGCAGGGCGGTGTGTGGTAGCGACATTTAGCTCAGGCAGATCCACGCTCCATAGTATCGACTACATAGCGTCAGAGACCACCATCCCCGATAGCATATAGCCATCTAATAGAGTCATGAGATAGACCGACATCGATAGCATCGCCCCCCGCATATCCCCTCGCAGATATCCCCACGCATTCCCCACGGAGAGCCGGAGGCTCGTGTCAGTGATTAACCGGGGTTCGCAGACCGCGGAGCGGGCGCAGACCCCGGCTCACCCGACATCTCCCCAGCCGAGCCCGGGCAGGGCGGTGTGTGGTAGCGACATTTAGCTCAGGCAGATCCACGCTCCATAGTATCGACTACATAGCGTCAGAGACCACCATACCCGATAGCATATAGTCATCGAGTAGAGTCATGAGATAGGCCGACATCGATAGCATCGCCGCGCCACATCCCCTCGCAGATATCACAGCGCATTCCCCCGCGGAGAGCCGGAGGCTCGTGTCAGTGATTAACCGGGGTTCGCAGACCGCG
>CAMWJS010000094.1 GCA_947174635.1 uncultured Muribaculaceae bacterium | reverse complement strand
CACTCCATGATATGCGGCTCTGCGTTTAACATTTATTGTCGAACCGGCTCTAAATAGCGCGTTCAGCCTTTGGGAAGCACGACGCGGTCGCCGAGTTTCTGCGCATAGTCGCGCCTTAGATTGTCGAGCGAGGACAACTCTATCATAATCTGCTTTATAGCCTCCATGTCGCCCGTTGCCGAAATCTGTTTCAGCTGGTCGCGTTTACGGCGTATGTCGCATTGAAGCATGGCATCCTTCAGGGCGTAAATCGCACGGGGCAGCAACTCTTCGAGTCGCTCCCGCTCCGACTCTACATGAGCGTATTTCGAGTGTACCTTGCTGAGTTTGTGTTTTGACGAAGCCATTTCGGTGACTTCATGGCGCAGCTCGTCGTCGGGCGACGAGGTCAGCCGGCGTATGAAAAACCTTTCGGTATGTTCGTCAAGGCGACTGTAGTGCTCCTCGTCGATGGCTTCTATCAGCATCTTCTCTTTTTGTGTTATCTGGTCGAGGCTGACTGCCGTGCGGCGTATCTCTTCTGTCCCTGTTTTCCATCGCTCGTCGCGTTGCTGCAGCGACTGTGCCTCTGCGGCTGCACGGTCGCTTTCCCAGTCAGTGGCGATAAGTTCGCGGCAAGCTTCGACCAGACGGTTGTAGATCGGATTGGAAAACGATATGTTGTCAAACGCGAATTCCTGCATTATATAGTCTATCACACGTATATTCGCCGGCTGGTCGTTGTCATCTATGGTCGGCAGCTCCACCATGCCGTAACGCACGATATAGCGCGCAATGTCACGTTCGAACGGTGCCAGCAACGCCGTGCGGCTGCGGTCGGAATGTATGAATGCCATTCCTGCCGGAGCATGTACGCTTCCTCCGCGGTTCATGCCCGTTGTTTCTGCCGGCGATGCACCCGAAAAGCCCGGTGTCTCTGTTTGGCCTGTACCCTGAGCGGTTGTTTCCTGCGGATTGTCAAGCGAAGCCCGCGCTTTGTCACGCATGTTCTGCTGCGCTTGTTGCTCGGTCCGCTCGGTGATGAATTTCTTTATCTGAAGCAGTAGCACTTTCTCGTCGATATCAAGTGTGCGGCTGCATTCCTTCACATAGAGCGAGCGCACTATGTCGTCGGGGATTACGGATATCGACCTGACTATGTCTGATATGGCTTTCGACCGCGCGATAGGGTCATTGGCAGCGTCTTTTAGCAGTATATCTGTCTTGAAGCGGATGAAATCGGTCTCGTGCGCGGCGATATACTCCTCGACTTCGGTGGTTGAATGGCTCTGTGCGAACGAATCGGGGTCATCTCCGTCTGGCAGCAACACTACCTTCATGTTGAGCCCCTCGGCAAGCAACATGTCGATGCCTCGCAGCGACGCCTTGATGCCGGCAGGGTCGGAGTCGTATATCAGTGTGACATTGCTCGTGAAGCGGTGTATCAGCCTTATCTGCCCCTGTGTGAGCGACGTGCCCGACGAGGCTACGACATTCTCTATGCCGCTCTGGCTCATCGAAATCACATCCATGTAGCCCTCCACGAGTATGCACTTGTCCTTTTCGCTTATCGACCGCTTGGCCTGATAGAGACCGTAAAGTTCGCGGCTCTTGGAATAGATTGCCGACTCCGGCGAATTGACATACTTCGCCATCTTCTTGTCGGAACGAAGCGTACGTCCGCCGAACGCCACCACTTTACCCGAAATCGTATGTACGGGATATATCACACGACCCTTGAAGCGGTCATACATAGTGCCGTCGTCGCGGCGCACCACAAGTCCGGTGTCAATCAGATATTTTTCATTGTATCCGCGCTCGCCTGCCTGCCGCAACAGCTCGTTGCCCCTCTCTATCGAGTAGCCAAGGCGGAAACGCTTTATGGCAGCGTCATTGATGCCGCGTTCGCGGAAATAGCTGTAGCCCACATCGCGCCCCTCCTCGGTGTTGGTGAGATTGTTTTCAAAATGGCTTAAGGCGAACTCATTGACATTGAACATGTTCTCCCTGTCCGATTCCTCCTCGCGCTCCGAGTCGGTCAGCTCGCGTTCCTTGATTTCGATATTGTATTTCTTGGCGAGATATCGCAACGCCTCGTTGAACGACATCTTCTCATGCTCCATGATGAAGTTGACCGGACTGCCGCCCTTGCCGCAACTGAAACATTTGCAGATGCCTTTCGACTTCGACACCGAAAACGACGGCGTACGTTCATTATGGAAAGGGCACAGACCTATATAGTTGGCGCCACGCCTTTTGAGCGTGACAAAATCACTCACCACGTCGACAATATCAGCCGTGTCAAGTATCTTCTGTACTGTTTCTCGGTCAATTCTTCCCATATACAGCTGCAAATTTACTCATAAATTCCCTATTCTCGAAATTTTAAAGTCCTGACTCCACATAATATTTCTGAGAACTCCGAGAACTCCGAGAACTCTGAGTGCTCTAATAACCTCGATGCGCTTTTCGGGCTGACGTCATCTGTTCTCTTATTCCTCCGGTTTTGATAAAATCAGACTTTTGTCGCTCGATAAGTCTGAAAAGCAATACATCGGCCTGATGAATAAGGATTATAGCAATGTTCGCTACTGTTTCATCGCTTCTTATTTCTACCGCTTTCCTATAATACTCACTGTTATTGTTTTGTCTGCATATAGTTCGCGTTCTTATTGCCTTTTCGCTATCTTTATTCCATTCCTCAAGACCCCGAACTCTCAGGTAATCCTCATAGTCGAGCAATAATTCCTGCAAACTTGCCTTGGCTACATTTGTAAGTTTTATTTCAGTCTCTTTTGATGTACTCCCGGCTGCACTCCCTTCTGCGATATTCTGCTTGCCGGATCGTGCGGCTTGAAGCATCTGGTCTACGGTACGGTCCCCTTTTTGCAAAAATCTATTGACAAAAATATATGTTATATCGTATATGATTTCAGTTATCTTATATACGCGTAAATTTCTATAATATCCTTTTTGTGGAATGAATTCACTCATGTTGGTGGTTTGGATTTAAGGAATGGTCGGAGATTTTAACTCATTGTGCAAACTTACTAAAAATATCTGATAAATAATGACAAGGCTTGTGTATCATAATAAACAGGCCGTTGCGTATGGGCATTTGCAACGGCCTGTTTAATTCTGACGCAGATGCTGTTATAGCTTCACGCAGATGCTTTCGCCCTCGGCGAGTTTGTGGCTGCGTGTTTTGCCGTTGGCTTTAACGCGGGCTTTGCCGGATTTGCGGGCGGTCAGTGTGTAGCTTTTGACTTTGCCGTCGCTCCACTGCATGCCGACTATAAATCCGCCGCGTGCGCAGAGCCCGTCGACGGAACCGCTGTCCCATTGCTGCGGTGTAGCGGGAAGCAATGCGATCTCGCCGTTGTCATCAGACTGTATGAGCATCTCGGCCACACCGGCGCATCCTCCGAAGTTGCTGTCGATCTGGAACGGCGAATGCGCGCCGAGCAGGTTGGGGTAGGTGCCCCCTCCGTGGCGGGCGTCATCGCCTTGGTAATTGTCGGGACTGACATACTGTAGCAGACGGCGGTACATGAAATAGGCGCGGTCGGCGTTGCCCAGACGTGCGTACAGATTGACACGCCATCCGGTGCTCCATCCTGTTGTGTTGTCCCCTTTGATTGTGAGCGTATTGTCGGCAGCATCGGCGATTTTCGGTGTGGTGGCCGGCGTAATATGATACCCGGGATATAGTCCGAAGAGATGCGACTGGTGGCGGTGCTGCGGATCTTCGTCGCTGAAGTCATGATACCATTCGCGCAGCGAACCGTTGGAATTGACCTGATACGGACGCATCTTTTTCAGTGCCGCGTCAATCCGTTTTACGAGCGCTTTGTCTACGCCCAGTTCATTTGCCGCTTTGCGTGCGTCGATAAGGCACTCGCGTATCATTGCGAGGTCTGATGCCCCGCCGTAATGTGTTGCTGCCGCGTTTCCGGCATTGTCAAGGAAACGGTTTTCGGGCGATGTGCTTGGCGAGGTAATCAGTTCGCCGTCACGTTCAACCATCCAGTTGAGGCAGAACTCGGCGGCGTCGCGCAGTGAAGGGTAGGCCTGATGCAGCGCCGTTTTGTCTTTGGTAAATGCATAGCGCTCCCATATATGTGTTGTCAGCCACGCTCCGGCCATGTTCCAGTTGGCCCATCGCGGGTCGTTGATATGGCGCCCGATGGGGTTGGTGATGGCCCAGATGTCGGAATTGTGGCCGGCGCACCAGCCCTTTTCCACGCCGTAATAGTGGCGGGCGGTGTCATATCCGGTGCTCATCATGTTGTCGATAAATGAAATCAGCGGTGTGTGCAGTTCGCTGAGATTTGTCACCTCGGCAGGCCAGTAATTCTCCTCAAGATTTATATTGACGGTATAGTTGGAATTCCACGGCGGCAGAATGCGCTCGTTCCACAAACCCTGGAGATTGGCAGGCACCCCCACGGTGCGAGAGCTTGAAATGAGAAGATAGCGGCCATACTGGAAGAACAGCGCTTCAAGTTCGGGGTTGGCGTCGCCTTTGTCGGTGTACTGTTTGAGCTGCTCGTCGGTCGGTAACGCGGCAATGTCGTCGGAAGTGCTGCCTAAATCGAGGGAGACTCGGTTGAACAGGTTGCCATAATCCTCCTGATGTGAGGCCGACAGTTCGTCATAGCTCTTTTTTGAGGCTTTGGCAATCCTCTCCGTAGCAAGCCGCACGTAGTCTCTCCCTTCAGTGACAGGGTTCCGGTCATGGCCGTTAAAACTCGTGACATTCGTTACGATTAGCATCACATCGTCGCACTCTTCCAGTTTGATGTCGCCGGTAGGGTAGACCTCGCATTTTCCCGACCCTGAAATGTTGACCGGAACTATCGCCGTGCGGAAATGTATGCCTCTTGCCGGGTCGTAGCAGAAACGGTCCATACCGTATTTCCCATCCTCCCATTCAGTGTACGTATGGTAAGCGGTGTATCCGTCGCACATGAGAATACCGTCAGTGACATTGACCGCATGCGGAAGCTGACAATTGAGCCGCAGACGTCCGTTGATTTTGTCATTGCCCGAGCTTGTCAACCGTATTACTAATACCGAGTCGGGAGCCGATACAAAATATTGGCGCGAATAATATGTGTCGCCTCTGCGGAAGCTGGTTTCTGCAGTCGCGGTGTTGAGGCTGAGTGTGCGGTGATAGTCTGAAGTCCGACTCTCTTTTGGATATTCGAAATCGATTGCGAGTTCGCCGAGCGGCATGTATATCTCGCTGCCGTTGCCCTGTATCTTGAGATTGGCCGCATCCGCTCCGGTATAGTCTTCTTTTGCGAGATGTTCCCTTACGAGAGGGATATATTTGTAGGCTTCGGGTTCTGCAATTTCGGTATCAGGTTCTCCTGTCCATAGAGTAATATCGTTGAGCGAAATTTTTTCATGTTCGACTCCTCCATATACCGATGCTCCGAGATTGCCGTTGCCCAATACGAGAGTCTCTTCAAAATATTGGGCGGGACGGTTATATTTTAGTAGCAATGGACGGCTGTCGGAAGCCGACAACCCTGTGCCGATAGATATTGCCGCGATGACAGCAATATAGTTTTTCAGTAGATTCATGTTATGTCAGGTTGGTTTGTCGTAAAATATATATAAATGAAAAGGGTGCGGCATCAAGACTGTATCGTGGCCGCACCCTATGTCGTGTCGTGCGATTATCCTCTGGGGAGCACTTTCAC
The DNA here is from genome assembly GCA_947174635.1 of uncultured Muribaculaceae bacterium. GTDB lineage: Bacteria > Bacteroidota > Bacteroidia > Bacteroidales > Muribaculaceae > JAGBWK01. The sequence goes on along the minus strand of CAMWJS010000094.1, from coordinate 2,062 downwards.
TTCGAGCTTGTTGTAGGCGCGCTCGGCTTTGTCGCGGGCTTCATCCACGCTGTCGCCGGTGGCAAGTATCACACCCATGCGGCGGTGTCCCTTGACTTCCGGTTTACCGAAAATGCGTATCTGTACCCCCGGTTCCTCAAGCACCTTCTCAAGATTGCACATCTCGATTTTGTCGGTGTCGCCCTCAACCACGATTGCGCGTGAAGCCGACGGATCGTAAAAACGAACGTCGCTTACAGGCAGTCCGAGCAACGCGCGGGCATGCAGTCCGAATTCACTCATATCCTGCGATATCATTGTCACCATACCGGTGTCGTGCGGGCGGGGTGATACTTCCGAGAAGATTACCTCGTCACCCTTGATGAAGAGTTCCACGCCGAATATTCCGTAGCCGCCAAGTGCGTCTGTCACCTTCTTGGCTATCTCTTTGGCCGACTCGATTGCCGCGTCGCTCATCGGCTGCGGCTGCCATGAATAGCGGTAGTCGCCATTGACCTGGATATGGCCCACCGGCGGGCAGCATACTGTCCCGGCAACAGAGCGGACGGTAAGCAGGGTAATCTCGTAATCAAAATCAACAAAGCCCTCGACAATCACGCGGCCTGCTCCGGCGCGTCCGCCTTCCTGCGCTTCACGCCACGCGGCGTCTATCTGGTCGGCGCTTTTCACTGTCGACTGGCCGTGGCCCGACGAACTCATGATAGGTTTCACCACGCAGGGTATGCCTATTTCGTCGATTGCCTGACGGAATTCCTCCTCTGTCTCGGCAAATTTGTAAGGCGATGTCTTGATGCCGAGTTCTTCGGCGGCAAGGCGGCGTATGCCCTCGCGGTTCATGGTCAGGCGTGCGGCGCGCGCGGTCGGAGTGACGTTGTATCCCTCTTTCTCAAGTTCTACAAGCACATCGGTGGCAATCGCCTCTACTTCGGGAATGATATGGTCGGGCTTCTCTTTCTCAATGACTTCGCGGAGAGCTGCGCCGTCAAGCATGTTGAACACATAGCTGCGGTGTGCTATCTGCATGGCGGGGGCGTTGGCATAGCGGTCGCATGCTATCACTTCAACGCCATAGCGCTGTAGCTCTATTGCAACTTCCTTGCCAAGTTCTCCACTACCCAACAGCATAGCTTTTTTTCCAATCGGTGTCATCACCGAACCTATCTTTACCATTTCGTTTCTGATTTTGATTGATTTATTAATTGGTTGTTACGTTTTCTTTATTCAGGTTCTCTCGCGGCTCAGATTATCTCATCGCCCGCTTTAAGACGTTGTCTCACCACTTCGTATATCATCACGCCTGCGGCCACCGACACGTTGAGCGAGCCGATATGCCCCATCTGCGGTATTGACACGAAGCGGTCGCACAGGCGGAGCACTTCGGGCGAAATGCCTTTATCCTCGGCTCCCATTACTATCGCGAGGGGCTTGTCGTAGTCCTCGCATGTGTAGTTGATATCCGCCTTTTCGCTTGCAGCTACCACCGTGTAGCCGTTATCTTTGAGAAATTTGACTGCACCCTGCACCGAGTATTCGCGGCATACCGGTATATGATGCAGCGCTCCGGCCGATGTCTTCATCGCGTCGCCGCTCACCGACACACTTCCGTGGTAGGGTATGACAATGCCGTTGACCCCGGCGCACTCACATGTTCGGGCTATCGCTCCGAAATTCCTGACATCGGTGATGCCGTCAAGCACAACGATGAAAGGCTGGACTCCCGCCTCATACAGTTCCGGTACCAGATGGTCGAGGCGATGATACGTCACCGACGACAGTATCGCCACAACGCCCTGATGGTTCTTGCGGGTAATCTTGTTTATTTTCTCTACGGGCACGCGCTGGCAATAGATGCGGTCACTCTTGATAAGCGCGAACAGCTCTCCGGCGAGTTCGCCGTTAAGCTCCTTGCGTATCATGATTTTGTCTATCTCCTTGCCGGCCTCTATCGCTTCGATGACGGCCCTTATGCCATATATATAATCTGATGCTTCCATTCTCTGAAATGATTTAGAGGGTGTCTCATAACAAAAGTTAAACACTGAGTCGAAAATTTTGAGATGTA
>CAMWJS010000093.1 GCA_947174635.1 uncultured Muribaculaceae bacterium | reverse complement strand
TCGCTCGACGATTGACCGCTCTGCGTTTAACATTTATTGTCGAACCGGCTCTAATCTTCGGAGTAGTGGCGGAGCACTCGGCGGTAGGAATTGAAGATTTTTGATTTGGATACGAAGCCTACGTATTTGCCGTTTTCGACTACGGGGAGGTTCCATGCGCCGGTGTCGTCAAATACTTTCATTACCGTCTCCATTGTCTGCCCAACCTCAATCTTGGCCGGCGCTGTCGACATGAAACGGCTGACGTACATGCGCCTGTAGAGGTCGGGGCGGAACATGATGTTCCTGATGTCGTCGAGCAGCACGATGCCGAGCAGCATGCCGTCGTTGTCGATTACAGGGAAAAGGTTGCGGTTTGAGCGGCTGATGACATCGACCATTTCCTTGAGGTTCATTTCCGGCTTGACGGGGAGGAAGTCGGTCTCTATGACAGAGTCCATCTTGAGCAGGGTCAGCACGGCTTTGTCCTTGTGGTGTGTGATGAGCTCACCGCGTTGCGCGAGTCGCATGGTGTAGATGCTGTATGGCTCGAAGAATTTGATTGTGACGTAGGAGATGGTTGATACGATAAGCAGCGGGAGGAAGAGCGAATAGCCGCCCGTCATCTCCGCGGTAAGGAAGATTGCCATGAGAGGAGCGTGCATCACACCCGCCATCACGCCAGCCATGCCCATCAGCGCGAAATTCTTGGTCGACAGGTCGATGCCGAGGCCGAGATGGTTGGCAAGAAAAGCGAAGAAAAATCCGGCCATGCATCCTACGTAGAGCGAGGGTGCGAACGTACCGCCAACGCCGCCTCCGCCGTTGGTGGCCGATGTGGCGAAACCTTTGAAGAGCACTATCATGCCGATAAATGCGAGAATGAACCATGTGTTGTGGCCGTCGGAATAGAATATCGAGCCGTTGACTATCGATGACGTGTCGCCGTCGAGCAGTCCGTTGATAGCTCCGTAGCCTTCGCCATAGAGGGGCGGGAAAAGGAATACGAGTCCCGCGAGGATGACACCGCCCACAATGGTGCGCTTGGCCGGTGTTGCCAGACGCTTGCGGAAGAAGTTCTCCATCATGTTCATCACCTTGGTGAAATAGAGCGACACCAGACCGCAGAACACGCCCAGGGCTATGACATAGGGTATGCGCTGCGTGAAAAACAGTTCGCTCTGCGTGAACGAAAATTCCACATTGTAGCCTGTGAATACGTATGCCACCGTGGCTCCGGTGATTGATGCTATAAGCAGCGGCATCACCGACACGGCTGTAAGGTCGAGCATCAGGACCTCGAGCGTGAACAGGAGTCCGGCAATCGGAGCCTTGAATATGCCGGCGATGCCGGCGGCTGCACCGCAGCCTACGAGTATCATCAGCACGCGCGGCGACATGCGGAACAACTGTCCGAGATTTGAGCCCACGGCCGCGCCGGTGTAGACAATCGGGCCCTCGGCTCCTACCGAACCGCCGCATCCTATGGTGATGGAGCTGGCGATAATCGAAGAATACATGTTGTGGGGCTTCAGGCGGCTCTTGTTCTGGGAGATGGCGTAGAGCACGCGCGTGACGCCGTGCGATATGTTGTCGCGCACGATATATCTGACAAACAGTCCTGCGAGCACGATGCCGATGACCGGGTATACAAGATAGATGTAGTTGCCTTCATTGATGCTGGCATGTCCGGTAAGCTGCCCTGCGATGAAATGAATAAGCCATTTCAGCAGCAGAGCGGCAAATCCGCACAGCAGTCCCACCACGAATGCCAGTATCATGACAAACGTCTTCTCTTTTATATGTCGTTCGCGCCATATCAGAAAGCGCATAAGCCATTGCGGCGTCTTTTGTACCTTTTCGTGTTTCACCTTAATTGAATTTTAATTTGTACCGGAGACAGGCGCCCTATACGCCTTTGCCGGTCAGCACTGTCCTGACGGTGTAGAGTATGATTTTCATATCGACTCTGAAAGATATGTTCTCGATATATACCAGGTCATATTGCAGACGTTCCACCATCTGCTCCACTGTAGTGGCGTAGCCGTATTTCACCATGCCCCATGAAGTGATGCCCGGCCGCACATTGTGGATGAGCGAGTAATAAGGCACTTCCTTCACGATACGGCTTATGTAATATTCGCGTTCGGGACGCGGGCCGACTATCGACATCTCTCCTTTGAGCACGTTCCAGAACTGCGGCAGCTCGTCGAGGCGGTATTTGCGCAGAAAACGTCCGATGGGAGTGATGCGCGGATCGTCGGGCGACGATAGTGCCGGGCCGTTCTCCTCGGCGTCCGGACGCATGGTGCGGAACTTTATGATATTGAAATGCTTTTTGCGGAAGCCGACACGTTCCTGTCTGTAGAGTATCCCGCCTCCGGGCGATTTTATCCTGATGGCTGCCGCTATTGCTAAAAACACCGGAGACAGAATGGCAAGCGCGAGGGCTGAAAGCACAATGTCGGCGGCGCGTTTGCACGATGCCGTCGACGGAGATATGTCGGGGTGCGACACATCGATAAGCGGCTCGCCGCTGACGTTGCCGAAGCTCGATTTGCCGGAAATGACGTGCAGCAGCACCGGCGATATGAATATCGACTTGCCAAGCGGGAAAAGGTCGTTTATCAGCCTCATTGTAGCGTGTATGCCGTCGCGGTGAGGCATGACTATCAGTTTGACGACATTGTGCTCACGTATCACTTTTTCTATGTCGCCGAGAGGGTAGACGGGCAGCGAGAGGTCGGTGGCATTTGGCGCGTCGGATGTCGGGTTGACATATCCGATGATGTTGAATCCGAGGGTTTTGGGCGAATTGTTGATTTTGTCGACCATGTTGATGGCCGACCGGGTGACGCCTACAATCAGAGTATTGTAGCCCGGCTGTCCGGCACGCACGCGTTGTATCAGTCTTGATGACAGATACATGCGTTCGCTTCCCACGAATACGGTCATGGTAAGCCATAATGTGCCGAGCATTTCGTATATCGATGCTTTTGAGTCGACAATGTCGTCGATGAGTATTGTGAAATATATGATAATCGAGCCTATGGCAGTGGACACGACCGTGTTGATCAACTCATCGAGCCGCGAGCGGGTCATCACATTGTAGTAGGCCCCTGACAGATAGAATATCATCACCATCATCATGGGGAAGAGAATCCATCCCGTCAGTATGGTTTTGCTCGTAAGAAACTGCACAAGACTCCATGAGCCGATATTGTCGATAAACCATTCATATCTGAATATATTGAACAGTAATATCGACAGTATGGAGGCTGTCAGGTCGGCAATGACACATTTGGTCTGCTGTCGTGCTTCTACTGTCACTTACGTATGATTTTAAAAGTTGAGTCGGCCGATATCTTGATTATTACAGATGGCAATGCCCGCGAATTGTCGTTGCGGCGATGCTCCACGACATAGTCGACGGCATTGACAATCTCAGGAGAAATCTCTTTGAATACCGCAGGAGCGGGCTGCCCGCTGATATTGGCCGATGTCGATACAAGCGGACGCCGCAGTCCGCGGCATAGCTGTCGGCAGAAATTGTCGGAGCTGACGCGTATCGCGACACTGCCGTCGGCTGCGGTCACATTGGAGGCCATATTGATGCCCCTGTCGTAGATGACGGTGGTAGGGCGCACGCTTACGTCAAGAAGCTCGACTGCCACATCGGGCACTTCGTCAACATAACGGTAAAGGTCGTTGCGGTCGCCGAGAAGTACAATCAGGGCTTTGGAGTCGACCCTGCGTTTGATTTCATAGACGCGCTCCACGGCCTTGGCGTTGGATGCGTCGCACCCGATGCCCCACACCGTGTCGGTCGGGTATAATATCACACCTCCACGCCTGAGTGTCTCCAGTGCATTTTTTATATCTTCTTCAAATGTCATGCAAGTATATAATATAAAGTCGCTTTTGGCAAGCAGGCGTCTTGAGCTTCTGTGCAATAGGTGATGTCGCACCGGTGCATTTGCCTTCAACAGCTGCTTGGCTCAGCAAAGTTAACAAATAATTTTTAACTTACGCCCATAGTGCTAAAAAAAGTTAATAAAAAACTGGCGGATGAATGTTGCCGCGCTATGAGCCATGCGATGGAATTCGGCATTATGATTTTTTTGCACACTGAGACTTTCATCTCGGAAAATTATTATTAAATTTGTTTGTTAATCATTAAAACAAGCATTGATGCGAAGATTGCCAAATATAATCAAGATTGCCATATTGTCGATACTGACACTGCTGCCGGCCGGCATGTCGGCGCAGATCAATACCACCCAGATGATGCGTATAGGTCAGAATATGATGTATTTCGGCGATTATGAACTGGCAATACAGTGCTTCAACCGCGTGATAGAGGCCAAGCCGCGCACGGAGCGTGCATATCTCTACCGTGCGATAGCCCTGCTCAATCTTGACGATTATACCGGCGCCGAGGCCGATGCCTCGCGGGCCATCGAGCTCAATCCGTTTATCACCGACAGCTATGAGGTGAGGGGTGTGGCGCGTCAGAATCTCGGCAACTACCTTGATGCTGTCAGCGACTACGATAAAGCCCTCGACCTGTTGCGCGACAATAAAAACCTGCTTTTCAACAAGGCTCTGGCACAGGATGCAGCCGGAAATACGGAGGATGCCCTTGCCACTTTCAATCACATCGTGGCAACCTCTCCGTCGTATGACAACGCTTATATCGGGCGAGCGAAAGTAGAGCTTGCACTTGCCGACACTGCGGCGGCGATATCCGACCTTAACCGTGCCATAGAGCTTAACAAGAATATCCCCAACGCTTATATACTGCGTGCCGGTATCGCTATCGGACAGTCCCGTGACTATAAAAGTGCGCTTGAGGATACCGACGCGGCCATAAAGCTGTTGCCGCAGATGGCCGGACTTTATATCAACCGTGCGTTTCTCCGCTACAATCTTGACGACTATTTCGGAGCGATGTCTGACTATGACTACGCCATAACTCTTGACCCGACCGACCCTACAGCCTATTTCAACCGAGGCCTGCTGCGAGCCGAAGTCGCCGACAACGACAGGGCAATCGCCGACTTCTCGACGGTGCTCCGCATCGACCCCAATGATGTGCGCTCGCTCTATAACCGTGCCATGCTCTACCGCTCGACACGCAATTACAATAAAGCTATCGATGATATAAACAAAGTAATCGAAGCCTTTCCCGAGATGTCGGCGCCTGTGTTCTTCAGGTTTGAAATCTACGACGAGATGGGCAACCGCGCCAACGCCATGCGTGATTACGACAAAGCGATGGCTCTTGCCAAGAAGGAGAGGGCGGATTTCGATGCTGTCAAAAATGGAATGAAACCGTCATCAGGCAATCTTGCCGGTAACGGCGGCGAGGGAAACGCCGGGCGTGCCGACGAAAACGGCGGTTCGCCTGAAGAGAATGCCGAGATATTCGCAAACCGTTTCTCGCTGCTTCTCATTGCCGACAACGAGCTTGAGACCGAAGGGGAATACAACAACAAAAGCATCCGCGGCAAGGTGCAGGACTACAATGTCAATATCCGCATGCAGCAGCCGTTCATGCTGTCATATTACTCTTCGCCTACCGAACTCGCTCCCACCACCTACTTCATGCAGGAAATCGAGAGCCTCAATTCGACACGGACACTCCGCATGCTCGTCCAGATAGTCAACAATGAGCCGTCGCTCGATTCTCCCGATATCATACAGCGCCATCTCGATTCTATCGAATATTACAATTCCTATCTCGCCAGCCATGAGCCGCGCGCCGTCGACTATTTCGGTCGTGGCATGGACCATATTATACTGCGCAACTACGAGGCCGCGGCCGAGGATATGACGCGTGCCATCAGCCTGGCGCCCGATTTCACTCTGGCATATTTCGCAAGGGCCAACGCGTTGACCCGCATGCTGCAGCTTGCCACCGGCGATGACAATGTGGAGACATCCTATCAGACCCACCTGGCCCGTCTGCGCAATATCTTCAGCGACTACGACAAGGTGAGCGAATATGCGCCGCGCTCGCCGTTCCCATATTATAACAAAGGAATACTGTATGCCGAGGCCGGCGACCTTGAGGCGGCTCTTAAGGAATTTTCTGCGGCCATAGAACTGAAGCCCGATTTCGGGGAGGCCTATTACAACCGAGGCTTCGTACATTATAAGGCCGGCGACAAAAAGAGCGGCACATCCGATCTGTCGCGTGCCGGACAGCTGGGTATATCCCAGTCATACAACCTGTTGAAACGAATGAAATAACAACCCTGACAACAATAACTTAAAACCCAGATAATTACCATGTTGACAAATTCTGACATTAACCAATTGGAAAAGAAAGGCATAAAGGCCGATACCGTGAAAGCCCAGCTTGACAAGTTCGTGACCGGATTTCCTTTCCTGAAACTTCAGGGCGCAGCTACCCCCGGCAACGGAGTGCTTGTGCTTGACGATGACGCCATTACCCGTTCGGTGGAACGGTGGAACAGATATATCGCCGACGGCGGTGAAGCCATAAAGATGGTGCCTGCATCGGGTGCAGCATCGCGAATGTTCAAATCGCTTTTCGCTTTTGTCGACTCTGAAGAGGGGCATCCGGCTGCCGGCAGTGATGTGGAGCAGGTGATTGCCGGTATCGACAAATTCGCTTTCGCTCCCGAGCTCGACAATGTTCTTAAGGAACTTCATGGACTTACCGCCAAGGAGCTTATAGCTCAAGGCCGCGAGAAGGATGTAATCTCGGCCATCGTCAGTCAGTCGGGACTCAATTACGGAAATCTCCCCAAGGCATTGCTCGAATTCCACAGCTATGCCGACGGTTCACGCACTCCGCTTGAGGAACAGCTTGTAGAGGCTGCCCAGACAGTGGCTTCGGCCGACGGCAACGTGAAAATACAGTTTACCGTATCGCCTGAGCACCGTGAGAAATTCCTTGACAAGCTGTCGCAGATAATTCCTGCGCTGGAGAAACGTCTCGGCGTGAAATACGACATCTCGCTGTCGGAGCAGAAAGCGTCGACCGACACGATTGCGGCAAATCCCGACAACACGCCGTTCCGCGAGAACGGACGTCTCGTGTTCCGCCCCGGTGGCCACGGCGCGCTGATTGAAAATCTCAACGAACTCAAATCGCCGGTCGTATTCATCAAGAATATCGACAATGTGGTGCCCGACTCGCAGCGCGACGACACCGTGCGCTACAAGAAGGTAATCGGCGGCCTGCTGCTGATGGTGCGCGACCGTATCAACGGTTATCTTGAAAAACTTGAATCAGGACGCTACACTATCGAAAATCTGCGCGAGATGATTATATTCATGCACGACACGCTCAACATACGACATGAACATATGAAACTTATGGATGACTCCGAGCTCGCGCTTTATCTCAAGAAAAAATTCCACCGTCCGATCAGGGTGTGCGGCGTGGTGCGCAATACCGGCGAGCCCGGCGGCGGCCCTTACATTACCTACGATGCCGACGGCTCGACTTCGCCCCAGATACTCGAGAGCACCCAGATAGACATGAACAACAGCGAGTATGTCGATATGATGAAACATGCCACACACTTCAATCCGGTCGATCTCGTGTGCTCGCTCTACGATGCCGACGGTCGTAAATTCGACCTGACGAAGCATGTCGACCACAACACCGGCTTCATTTCATCCAAATCGCTCCACGGCCACTCTCTGAAAGCGCTTGAGCTTCCCGGTCTCTGGAACGGCGCGATGAGCGACTGGAATACAATATTTGTAGAAGTCCCGGCCTCGACATTCAATCCCGTCAAGACGGTCAACGACCTGCTCCGTCCCGTCCATCAGGCATAACCCACGGCTCATACAGAAACAAAAGCATTTTTGTATAAACAAAAGCGCAAAAGCATTGACAAGAGTACAAAACAGAATAATGTACTCCTGTCAATGCTTTTGTTTTTTACTTAAGCAAAGTTGACCCGGGAGGGGGACGTCTCCAATGCGATTCAAATAGGAGGGTGTTGCAGAACTCCAATATTTCGGTTTGCGATGTAGGGACGCACGGCTCGTGCGTCCGGTAAAAGGCTGATA
>CAMWJS010000092.1 GCA_947174635.1 uncultured Muribaculaceae bacterium | reverse complement strand
TTTACCGGACGCACGAGCCGTGCGTCCCTACGTTTTGGAGTTCTGCAACACCCTCAGCAACAAAAGACCCCTGATTATACCGATAAAAAAAGCTCCGGCGCTTATGCGCCGGAGCTTCACATATAAAAGTCAATTGTTATTACTTCACAACCACTTTAGATACCTCCTTACCCTGCACGCGCAGATAAACGCCTGCCGTAGTGGGCTCGTCGATACGCATACCCTGGAGGTTATAGTAGACAACCTCACCATCTTCGCCCGAAGCAAGTACATTTTCAACACCTGTAACATTGCTCGGAGAATAATTGCTGTAGGATGCACCCCTCACTGCGATATAAGCATTATAGCCTGTCGCATCGCCGGGCTTAGACATATCGAGCACTGACTCGCCTGACATATCAGTACCGGTATCGGGGAGGTCACCCTGGTTGCCCTGAGCCAGGTCAGAGTTAGTCACACCCTCTTTCACTCGGGCCATAGGAGCCCTTGCGGGGATGGTAGTGCTGGTGTTGTTGAACTTGATCGACTCAACTTCCAGACGGTTGAAGTTCGTGGCAATAGGCTGATCCGTGCCGTTAACGCTGCGGTCGAACATATAGATTGCAGTCACCCATACCGTAGGAGTGGCTTCCGACTTGAATCCCTTGCCGATATAAGTACCGATCAGCGGGTCGGTATCATTGAGTACAAGGCCGGTAGTGGGGTCAACAACAGTTTCACCTTCTTTATGACCCGGTGTGTGAGGCACGAGGAATTCATATACCGATGCTTCATCTGTGTCTTTAACCTGCAGCTCCATAAGATAGTAGAGCGGCTTGATCTTAGCGTCTTTTGCAGGATCTTCATACTTGTTTTCGGGATTAGGCACAAGCTCCGCATCATCGTCATTGAAGTCCTTATGGCCTTTGTACATCCAGTCCCAACTACCGTCTTTACGCTGTATCTTTCCAAGATGCACTTCTTCAAGACCATTGCCGTAATTTACCTGCACGGAGCGCACGGCATCGATCACAAGCTTATCACCGAAATTACCGGTCTGCGATTTATACTCACCGCCAAATTCGTCGGCTTTCTTATTGGGCACATACTCTGTCTTCTCGAACGAAACAGTCGGGTAGATACCGTTGCGCGGGTGCAGACCCTTGAACTCCATGCGGTAGCGGTTGGGGAAGTTATCGTCATCGGTGTCCACATCGTGGAGCACTGCTTCCATATCCAGAGGAACATCGGTAACTGTTTTGTCGTTGTTGACCAGCTTCACATTGTACTTGATATCATAGTATGTGTAGATATCCTTGTTCACGTTCGGACGGTAGAAGTCAACCTGGAGGTTGAAAGTGCGTGCATCGAAATTCTCGTCAAACTTCACATACACCTCTTTCAGATCACCGTTCTTAATAGCGTCTTCAGTAGTTGTATTCTTCCACGGCTTGGTCGGCACAAGGATTTTACCCCACTTATAATCTGACGGATTCTCAACCTCCGGACGCTCATAGACATAGCGGTAGAGAGGATTAAACGGACGCGGCACCACAGGGTCAATCTGAGTGGCCGCTGTTGTCTTCGGAGTCACCGACTTGCCTTCGTTGTTTACATAAGTGTAGGTCAGCTCTACGTCGAATGTAGCATCGGCAAGGTTACCGCCGCGCTTCACAATCGCTGAATAATACTTCTGGCCATTGAAATCAAACGACTGGGCATAAGCCTTGGTCTCCTCTACTTTATGCTCTTCACCTGATGCGTCGGTAAATTTGATCTCCTGGCTTACACGAAGCGTGGGATTAGGCACACTTTCGCCATCGATCAGGCCACCGTCGATGTAGCCCTGAAGCACACGTGCATATTCGTTGTAGTCAAGACAGCGTACATAGTAGTCCGATGTCCACCAGTACTGGTCGGGGTTGTTATTAAGGAAATCGATTGCATCCGCAGCGTCAACCATTTCGGCATCCTTCGGCACTGTCACCTTCACCTTGGCTTCGCCTATCACAATTTCCTTCTCCTCCATGTCCATCACGTAGAAGTTGGCATTGTCGTTGGGGCGGTAGGTAAGATACTGCTTGGTCGTTCCCATTGTCACCTTGCCGCTGTCATGCTTAGTCCCGTAAGCGTCAGTATATGCGTCGCGGAGCTCTACGAGCTGCATTGCCACTGCATCGGGCACTACGAGTTCATCGTCATAGATTGCCACGACGTTCGACCACGCCAGCTTGCGCGCGCCTCCCTCGTATGTCACATAGATGTCATACTGATACAGACCCGGAGCGAAACCGCGGCCTTCGATGATACCGGTGTCAAGATGGCTGGTAAACGAATAATTGCCTGCATTGTCCTTATAGAGGTCTTTTACCTTCACGCCTTTGTCGGAGATATCAACCTTCTCACCTTCGGGATAACCGATATGAGTCTTCACACCGTCAACCACACGGTAGCGGGAGATTTCGTATGCAAGCACCTGCTGCTCGGCCTGGGCTTCCTGACCTTCCTGCACTTCGTTGAGATACCAGTTGTAGTTGATGAAGTTCTTCTTGCCGGTTTCCTCGTTTTCTCTGACCTCGGCGAAGATTGCCGGACCGGCCGACTCCTGGATAAACTGGATATACGATGCGTTCACACCGTCAGTGTTGTTGAACCACAGCACCACGCGGTTGAAGTAGACGGGCGCGCCGTCCGAAACCTTATAGTTGGTGTTGTCGCGGTTGCGCACATTCTTATACAATGTCGCCGGCAGACCTGCGTTGATGTCAAAACCCTTGACATCCTTGCGGCCACCCTGATCGATATCCGGGCCGCCGTTCGGGCCGTGCCAGATAGCACCTCTCTGGTCGTTGTTATTTTCACTGGTTGTGTTACCGCCCCAGCCGGTCCAGAATTTGATTTCACCTGCCACCCACATGTCGCGCACTACGTAGCAGTTCCAGTCGGCTGTAGGCGTGGTGGTGGGGTTGTAGTTCTCTACCTTTACATAGAAGTCATAATCATCGCCGAACTTATGCTTGTCGTTATTGGCAATCTGCTCGGTGCCGCTGAATGCGCCGTAGAAACCCTTGTACGGGTCGTCGTCGAGGTTCGGAAGATTGTGGTATTCCACAAACTGCACCTCATTCGAGGTAAACGAGAAGTCGTTCGCGTTCTTCCCTACAGGCTGGTTGAACTGCACCGGATTAGCCATAAGATAGTCGGGAGTGAAAGATGTGTGGTACAGATACTCACCGAAGCCGTCGACATAAGGTTCGTTGGTCTCCGGGTCAAACTGTATCCAGCCTTCCTGCCAGCCGTTGTCCGTCGAACATCCCTTGTCATACAGCGGAGTATTGCCTCCGTCAGTAGCGTTACAGTAGTTGCGGTTGTAGATATTGTTACCAACGAGAGTAAACACGCGGTTTTTCGCTGCTTCCTCTGTTGTGCCCTTTGTAAATTCCATCGATGTCGGGAGACCCTTGTCATTAAGCGTCACCTTCACCTCTTTGATAAACGCTCCGCGACCCTGATAATAGGGGTTCTCTTCTCTGCCACCGTCAAACGCAGCATAGAAAGTTCCACCTACAGTTGTAGTCACCCCTTTCTTGAGCTCCATCCTGTGAGGGTGAGTCGACAGGTCGCCATCGCTCGACCGCTTCCCGTCATTGATAAAGAACTCTCTGCCTTCGTCGTAATATGTATAGCGATGGTTGATATAGTCTTTGTAGTTGTCTACTACAGCTATCGCAAAATCACTGTTATAGAAATAGCGGTTGTTGAGCACGAGCTCATTGCCGTTCTGCTTGAACTCCCACTCCGGCTGCAGACGCCATTCGCCCATACGCGCGCCGACGAGGAAGTAATGCTTCTTGTTGTTAGCAAAATCTGCGGAAGTAAGAGGCATGTGTGTCTTCGCAGGTATCGGCTCCTCGTATGTCGCCGTAAATGTCTTGGCTGCCCAGTCTACTGCGATAGTATACGTACCTGCCTTCGTTGCCAACCATGAGCCTGATTCCGCAGCAGTGAAACTGTAGGCAGTTCCGTCGGCAGGGATATCTTTAACTACTTCTTTTCCGGGAGAGTAATACGTATATCCGTTCTGCTGCATGCTCCACCAATCAGTTGCGCTCGGATTAGTCGAAAGTCCCACAGACTGACCGGCCGACAACTTCACCTTATAGTGGTACACACCGTTCGCGTCGGCTCCCGCCTGACCCAGGAATGCTGCCCACGGCGAGCCATAGAGATAGAGCGAAGCCGGGCCGTCGAAATCATCGCCACCCTCGCTCACGCAGGTTGCCGTAAGCAACTTATTATCCCAGTCTACAGTTATCGTGTAAGTACCCTTCTTAGTCGTTTTCCACGAACCTTCGGATGTGGTGCAAAAAAAGGCGACTCTCTCTGCGGGCACATTTTTGTCTCCTAAGGGATTGAAGCGTCCGTTATTCGACTCCAGTCCGGGCCATGATTTAGCATCCTCATTGAGCGAAAGCAAAAAGTGTTGGTCCTTATCAAAATCAGCTGTAAATGTATAGTTTCCGTTTGCATCAGGCATTGCCTCGCCGATTTGCTTCGGGCCAATTGTACTGTACAGATAAAGTTTTTGCGTAGACTTAACTTCCACAACGCGGAATTTGAAACTGTTCACTCCCGCGCCGGCTATCTCTACGCGATATTTCTTACCCGGAGTCAAACCGCTCTGATAGAAATTGCTGCCGGTCGGATTTCCGCTGACTGTTGTCTCGCCTCCGACACTTCCTGATCCGGCACCATTTCCGAGAGTAAGATTCGTGGTCTTGTCGGAATTCCAGACATTCAGGGTAAAGTTCACCCAGCCTTGTACTGCTGCAAATTCTTCGCTGACCCACTTATAGTCGCTCTGGCTTGCATCGTACGAAAAGCCGAGGGTGCCATTGTTACCGCCGACAAAATTCAGCTTGATTTCCGACGGATTTTCATTACCCGAATAATCCCAATCAATAGCCGGCATCTCACTCTTCTCCTCTACATAAATGTAGCAAGATTCCTGTGACGCGTGGGTGAGTGTAACATTATAGGTGCTACCCGATTTCAATCCGGTGAATTTGTATTTACCGGTATCTGAATTTACCCATACCTGAGTTTTGCTCCCGACGGGAACAGACAAATCATAGCCGTACCATCCACCATCCGGATTAAGTTTAAATTGTTCAGTGGCATTTTTTGCAACAAAGCTACATGTCCACTGATTGTTGGAAAATTTCATAGGAACTCCCGTCCCTTGGTCCTCCAGCTGGAGATTCAAGGTCGACGGGCTGCTACCACTCGAGAAGTCCCATGCGCCTACCCTGTGCGGTAGCGCGAAGGCTATCACAAGCAAGGCTAAAAATGATACAATTTTTCTCATGATTAATAAAGTATTATAATTAAAATATTTGCTTTTTCGGTTTTTTGCTTTTTCGGTTTTTCGTAGAGTGTGTCCGGATTAATTTGAAGTTTTTCCTTACATTCAACATTTTGGCTTTTACAACTTAAATTCAAACACTCTCTTGTTCGTTTCCTTTTATTGTCTCCCGGAGCGGCTATGCCTCCCCGCTGAATTGGTTTATTATATGGTTTATTACTTATATGGTTTCTTATAGGTTATAGCCCGCAATCGAAATTGATCCGGCCCTTTATCTCGTTGATTGTTGCTGTCTCTCTTCCTGTTGTCTTTCATGGCATCCTGTCGTCATTGTCAAACCCATTCCCGTTCTACCCGTTTCAGCTCCACCGCTCTACATCACACCCTCTTACAGGCGTTGCAAACCGGACTGCCATTGCCATCGGCCACCTCGGCGACCACGGCTCCCTTCGGATAAACATCTTGAACAACTCTCTGCAATGTCGACATTAACTTTTTCCTCCTTGCCTTCATTTCAACACCGCAAGACACCAACTCGTGAAACATTGCCCACCTATACATATATCGCCCCTCACCTCCTTAAGGCAAGAGAACCAACAATATGGCAAACACGTATCACCGGCATCTCGGTGCTATCCTTTTAGCTTTCAGTTAATTAATCAGGTTATTATCTCTCGTTATAAAAACGTTATGTCAACAAAAACAGCCTCAATCCCACATTTTCCGTGCAATTTACAACTGCATTCGCCAACAAACGTCGACAAATCTACAAATTTTATCAGAAAAAAGCAAAATGAACTCATCAATTAACTTTTCTTAACACCAGCCAAACCTCACATCACCAACCTCCCCACCCCCACACCGATACATCGATACATCATAATAATATATCTCAACCATTACAAAATTAAGCATCACACCACCCCAATTGCAACATTGTGTATAAAATGTCCACAACCTGTAACCTCACTGTCATAACCATACAATACCTTTGCCATCGTATTAGGAATAAATCTTTACTTATCTAAATCTAAACCAAATATACACACGCAATAATAACAAATAGTAATTACAAATAAAAAAACATCAAAGGCAGTGCGGAGCTCTCGCTCCGCACTGCCTCATTATAAAATAAAATAAAGTAGTATAAAGTAAAGCAAAATAGAACAAAGCAAAGTAAAGCAAAATAGAACAAAATATCCAAACAAAGCAGCCCGGGGCAGGTGTTGCAAAACTAAACTTTGGGGGTGTTGCAGAACTCAGAGAACTGCCTCCAAAATGTAGGGACGCACGGCTCGTGCGTCCGCCAATAATCTGATTATCTGGTGTTACAAGCGGACGCACGAGCCGTGCGTCCCTACATCGCAAACCGAAATTTTGAAGTTCTGCAACACCCTCCAAGGCGATAATCAACCGCGGTCAGCTAAAATCGAGTTCTGCAACCCCTTCCACGTAAGCAAACAGCATTGGGTAACGATGTTGCCGCAGGCATCATCCATATGATTAACCCGGTCATGGTGCGAAAGCACCTTGGCCGGGTCAATAGACATCACACTGCGCGATGTTGCCGTAGGCATCTTCTATGTGATTAACCCGGTCATGGTGCGAAAGCGCCTTGGCCGGGTCAATAGACATCACACTCCGCGATGTTGCCGCAGGCATCATCAATCCGCCTAATACCTGGAGACACTTATGTAAGGATAGCTTATGTTGATTGACGATGCCTGCGGCAACGTCTCCTGCCCCCACATTAACCCGCCCAAGGCGATAATCAACCGCGGAAAGTTTAGTTCTGCAACACCCGCGATTCAAACATCAGAGAGCCGGAGGCTCGAGGGTCTACTATTAACCGGGGTCGAAGGGACACGCAGTGGCCCGCAGGCCCCGGAGAGAGCCCCAGCAACGTTAAGCCCGGGAAGGGCGCTTTGTGGTTGTAAACGACATGGCTACCACAAACCGCCCTTCCCGGGCTCAGGAGATGATTGCGCCCGGTTACCCGGTCTGCGCCCGCTCCGCGGTCTCCGAACCGGGGATAATAGTAAACCCTCAAGCCTCCGGCTTTCCTTTAATGTTATCCTAAACCAAACAGCATTGAATCGCCCCCACCTACAATTTGGTTCGCATTTTGGGAGTTCTGCAACACCCTCCACGTAAGCAAACAGCATTGGGTAACGACGATGCCAGCGGCATCATCTATGTGATTAACCCGGTCATGAGGGTGTTGCAGAACTCCAAAATTTCGGTTTGCGATGTAGGGACGCACGGCTCGTGCGTCCGGTAAAAGGCGATAATCAGCGCTGTTTTGCGGACGCACGAGCCGTGCGTCCCTACGTTTTGGGGTTCTGCAACACCACCTTGGCCGGGTCAATAGACATCACACTGCGCGATGTTGCCGCAGGCATCTTCTATATGATTAACCCGGTCATGGTGCGAAAGCACCTTGGCCGGGTCAATAGACATCACACTCGCGATGTTGCCGCAGGCATCATCAATCCGCCTAATACCTGGAGACACTTATGTAAGGATAGCTTATGTTGATTGACGATGCCTGCGGCAACGTCTCCTGCCCCCACATTAACCCGCCCAAGGCGATAATCAACCGCGGAAAGTTTAGTTCTGCAACACCCGCGATTCAAACATCAGAGAGCCGGAGGCTCGAGGGTCTACTATTAACCGGGGTCGAAGGGACACGCAGTGGCCCGCAGGCCC
>CAMWJS010000091.1 GCA_947174635.1 uncultured Muribaculaceae bacterium | reverse complement strand
TTGCGGACGCACGAGCCGTGCGTCCCTACGTTTTGGAGTTCTGCAACACCCCCTATTGTTGTTATTGTAGCTATCTTAGCTATCATTATAGCGGCTGTAGATGATGCAAAAATAATATAAATAACTGCAAATACAAAAAAATCTTAAAATATGGTATTTTTACAGTGTAAAAATACCTCAAACGGACAATTTTATATTATCTTTGTAATTAAATTATCTATAAAATGGACAATCAAGGAATAATAAGCCGCATAAGGTATCTGCTCGAACACTCGCCAGCCTCGCTCACCCAGGCCGAAATGGCCCGCAGGATAGGGATGGACCCGTCCAACTTTTCAAAACACCTGTCGGGCAAGCTGCCGGTGTCACGCTCACTCGTAAACCGCATAGTGGTAGACCTCGGAATATCAAAGAACTGGCTTGAGACAGGCGAGGGCCTGCCCTTTGAGAAACGCAGCAATCCGGACGTGGTGGAATGCAGCGAGGTCAGACTGTTCAACCAGCCTTACCGCGGCATTCCGGTATATGACATCGACGTGACCGCCGGATGCCGTCCCCTGGAACGCATGCTCACCGACGACCAGGTGAGAGGATATGTGGATTTACCACGCCTTAACCCCGAGTCAGTGATTGTGAGGGTAAGCGGCGACTCGATGGAACCGCGCATAGCCGACGGCGGCTTCATCGCCATACGTCCCGTAAAATCAAGCGCCACAATATTCTGGGGACAGATATACCTCGTCATGCTTGCCGACTACCGCATGGTCAAAGTGCTGCGCCGCCACCCCAGCAACCCGTCAATGGTAATTTTACACAGCGAAAATCCGCTGTACGACGATATGGATGTCGAGCGCGACGAGATTGAGGCATTATTTATAGTAGAAACTATTCTTAACATCAAAAACCTTTGTTAATCAGCGATAAATCACTAATTTTGCAACAAACAACCATACTACTAAAATTCGAAAGATGAAATTGAAATCTTTATTTTCCATAGTCGCCGCAAACTGTGCTCTCGCTGCCGGCGCCCTCGACATAACGACAACCGAAGGCGGCACACTTGCATCGCAAATCGGCGACAACACGACGATTACGACGTTGAAAATCAATGGTCCGGTCAACGCGTCGGATTTTGACTACATAAACGACAACCTCAAGTCACTGACCACACTTGACCTCGGGCAAGCGACAATCACGGCACTCAGCGGAGTCAGAAACGTGGCAGGCAACACCGAGTTCAAGGCCGGCGAACTGCCCGCATATTCCCTCTTCGGAAGCAGCATCTCGGCCATAGTCCTCCCCTCCGACCTTGTAAAAATCGATGAAGGTGCACTCGGCAAAACCGCCATTACAGCAATAACCATTCCGGCGAGCGTGGAATCCATCGGCAACTATGCATTTACCGGATGCGACAGGCTGAAAGAGATAACCGTACCGTCGACGGTCGCCGAGCTCGGAGCCGGAGTATGGAAAGATTGTACAGCCCTTGAGAAAGCCACCGTCTACTCCAAGCTTGAGGAAATCGGCGAAGGACTGTTTGAAGGTTGTACGCATCTGTCGGATGCCGTCCTGCAGCCTACATTCAGAAGCATCGGCAACAGCAGCTTCGCCAACTGCACGTCACTCGAATACTTTACCTTCCCAGCGACACTGGTATCAATCGGCGACAAAGCATTCTACAACAGCGGCATTATGTCGGCACATCTTGACAACTGCGCCTCATTGGCTTCAATCGGCGACTTCAGTTTCGCGGAGTGCAAGAACCTCGAAAGCGTGACAATGAGCAACAATGCGACAGCATTGGGCAAAGGCATATTTTTTGATGACACGGCACTGCGTCAGGTGCAGCTTCCGTCGTCAACCGTTGCCATTCCGGCATTCACGTTCAAAGGCACATCGTCCATTGACCCCGACTCGTCACTCCCTGTCAACACCAAGGAAATCGGCGATTACGCTCTTTATGGGTGGGAACATGCGGAAAGCCTCGTACTACCCGAAGGCACCGAGCACATAGGAAGCGGAGCAATGGAAGGCTGGAGCTCGCTTCAGAAACTTGGCGCTGAAAATCTACGGGCCGTACCGTCGCTCGGGTCGGAAGTATGGGCAGGCGTCAACCAGGGCGACGTCTATCTGTTCGTCAACCAGAACACGGCCGACAATTTCAGCACGTCCGAGCAGTGGAAAGATTTCAAAATCACCATCGGAGCCAGCGGCGCAGACAATATAATCGACGACGTCAGCGGAGAAAACCGTCATGCCAACGTCGATTTCACCGTGGGCGACGGATATCTCAAAGTGCAGTCACACGGAGCGCCCATCACATCTGTCAGCATCTATGATCTTAACGGACGCAACCGCTATGCTGCCGATGTCGACACCGACACCCTGATTGTCAACACTACACAATGGCGCGGCTCCGTACTGATAGTCGATGTGCGTCTTGCCGACGACACCCGTGCCACCATCAAACTTTCAATCTGACACCGACTTGAACGCAACAACGTTATATGGGTAAAAACAAACTTAAGAAATTCAGGGATATGGAGACAATAGATTTTGTCTTTCAGTATCCTTTTGCAGTGCTCGAAGAGAAAGGGTTTCCCATGCGAGGCAAGTGGCACAAGGAATTTTTCGGCAACGACAATCCCATAGTGCTTGAGCTTGGCTGCGGCAAGGGGGAATACACCGTGGGGCTGGCTCGCCGCTACCCCGACAAAAATTTCATAGGCGTCGACATAAAAGGCTCGCGAATGTGGAGCGGAGCGACACAGGCCCGCAGCGAAGGGCTCGGAAACGTGGCGTTTCTGCGCACCAATATTGAGCTTATCGACCGCTTTTTCACCGAAGGGGAAGTATCGGAAATATGGATTACCTTCCCTGACCCGCAGATGAAAAAAGAGCGCAAACGCCTGACATCGACCCGTTTTCTCAATCTTTACCGCAAGATAGCCGTTGACCGTGCGCTCATACACCTCAAAAGCGATTCGCCGTTTCTCTACACCTATACCCACCATCTTGTCAAAGAGAACAAGCTGCCGGTGCTCACCGACACCGACGACCTGTACAACTGCGGCATCGCCGACGACATATTGAATATCCGCACCTTCTACGAACAGCAGTGGCTCGCACGCGGTCTAAGCATAAAATACATCAATTTCGAATTGCCCCACGAAGGGGAACTCAAGGAGCCTGACGTGGAAATACCGTTTGACACCTACCGCAGCTTCTCGCGCGGCACCCTCGAGACGATGAACCTGCAGGCAGCCGGCACAGACAATGACGGCGACAAGTGCGGCCAAATATAATAAACCCACATTCAATAACATACGAATGACCGAATTACGATTATATCCCAACCTTATCCTCGACGCACTGAGCAATGTGCGCTATCCCGGCAACGGTAAAAACATCGTAGAGGCCGGAATGGTCGAGGACGATATCCGCATCGACGGCAACAAAGTCAGTTTCTCACTTATTTTCGACCGTCCTACCGACCCGTTTATCAAATCGATAGTCAAGGCAGCCGAGGCCGCCATCGGCAATTACATATCGCCGGAAGTCGACATCAAGGGCAATATAGCAGTCAAGACCCGCATCGAGGCACCCCAGCCCGCAGCAAAACCGCTCGCGCAGGTGAAAAACATCATCGGAATTTCGTCGGGCAAAGGCGGAGTGGGCAAATCGACCGTGGCAAGCAACCTTGCAGTGGCACTCGCACGTGAGGGCTACCGTGTAGGTCTGCTCGACGCCGATATTTTCGGACCGTCGCAGCCAAAAATGTTCGGCGTGGAGGATGAACAGCTCTACATGCACAAGGTCGACGGCCGCGAACTCATCATTCCCCTCGAACGCTACGGCGTGAAACTGCTCTCGATAGGATTTCTCGTTGACAAGAACTCGCCGGTGCTGTGGCGCGGCTCAATGGCCTCAAACGCGCTCAAACAGCTCATCACCGACGCCGACTGGGGCGAACTCGACTATTTCCTCATCGATATGCCTCCCGGCACGTCGGACATACACCTTACTCTGGTGCAGACCCTTGCGCTGACAGGCGTGGTGATTGTGTCGACACCGCAACAGGTGGCGCTTGCCGACGCCCGCAAAGGCATAGCGATGTTCATGTCAGACAAAATCAACGTGCCGGTGCTCGGCCTGATAGAGAACATGGCCTGGTTCACTCCCGAGCTGCATCCCGAGGAGCGCTATTATATCTTCGGACGCGACGGAGGAAAGGAACTTGCCGGAGAACTCGGAATCGAACTGCTCGGAGAAATACCCGTTGTCGGCAGCATCTGCGACCACGGTGACGACGGCACTCCGATAGCCCTTGGCGACACCATTGCATCGCAGGCGTTCATGCATGTGGCCCGCGAAGTAATCGATGCTGTGGATAAGCGCAACGAAGAACTTCCGCCCACCCTGAAAGTCAATGTGACAAAAAAATGATAGAAATATGGCAAGAATACTGATTATAAACGGGCCGAACCTCAACCTGCTCGGGGTGCGCGAGCCCGACATCTACGGCCGCCTGTCGATGGAGGACTATATCGGAGCCATCAAAGCCGATTATCCCAATGTGGATATCGACTATTACCAGAGCAACCACGAGGGGGATATAATAGACCGCCTGCACGAAGAGGGATTTGACAGCGACCTCAACGGCATAGTGCTCAATGCCGGCGCATACACCCACACGTCGCTTGCCATTGCCGATGCGATAAAAGCCATCAAAGTACCTGTCATTGAAGTGCATATATCAAACGTGCATGCCCGCGAGTCTATTCGCCACACATCATTGCTGTCGCCTGTGTGCCGCGGAGTAATCGCCGGCTTCGGTCTTGACAGCTACCGTCTCGCCATAGAAGCTTTTTTATACTGACATGCTCACAACCGACAGTAAAATAGAGGAATACATATCAGGACACATAGACCGCGAGCCCGACAATCTGCACCGTGTCTATCGCCGGGTCAACACCGAACTGCTCTACAGCCGCATGTGCTCAGGCCATATACAGGGACGTCTGCTGAAGATGCTCACCCGCATGATACGCCCGCACCTGGTGCTTGAGCTTGGCACCTATGCCGGATATTCGGCACTGTGCATAGCCGAAGGTCTTGACAGTGACAACGACCGCGTAGACACCATCGAACTCGAGGATGAACTCGAGGATTTCATCATGCGCTCGCTCGATGAGTCGGAATACGGCAAGCGTGTGCGCCTGCATATCGGCGACGCGCTTGAACTGCTTCCGGGGCTGCTGCGTGAGAACAGCTACGACATGGTCTACATCGATGCCAACAAACGGCATTACGTCGAGTATTACGAGCTGTTGATAGACAGCCTGCGCAGCGGGGCGTTCATACTTGCCGACAACACCCTGTGGGACGGCAAAGTGGCCGACGAATGCAGGCATAACGACGCGCAGACCCGCGGTATCATGGCGTTCAACGACCTCGTTGCCGCCGATGACCGCGTAGAGAAGGTTATACTTCCGCTCCGCGACGGCCTGACACTGATTTACAAGAAATAAAATAGGGGGGTGTTGCAGAACTGAACCTCCCGCGGTTAAAAACCGCGGCTACTATGCAAAGCGTACTTGAAATAACCATAGTAGTAGCCGTGGTTTTTAACCGCGGTCTGATAAAATCGAGTTTTACAACATCCCAATACATCTGACAGAAATATTGTTATGAAAAATCTGATGTTTGACCTCGGAGGGGTCATAATGGAAATAGAACGCCGACGTGCGGTCGAAGCGCTTGAATCAATCGGTCTCGAGGCCGCTGACTCAATGCTCGGCGAATATGGCCAGCAGGGCATATTTCTCGAACTTGAGCTCGGCAATGTCACTCCCGGACAGTGGCGCGACGAGCTGCGCCGCCACATCAAAGGCGACGCCAGCGATGCGGAAATAGACCGCGCATTCGAAAAATTCCTTGTCGGCATACCTGTAAACCGCCTCAAAGAACTCGAGGAGCTGCACCGCGACCACAAACTGTATCTGCTGTCGAACACCAACAAAGTGATGTGGGACGGCATGATATGCCGCGAATTTCAAAAGGACGGCCACGACATGGACTATTATTTCGACGGAGTGATACCGTCGTTTGAGGTGCACTGCTACAAACCCGACGCCGAGATATTTCTCAAGGCGTGCGAAATGTTTGGCATACGTCCGGAAGACACCATATTTTTCGATGACTCGAAAGCCAACGTGGAAGCCGCACGCGCGCTGGGTTTCGGCGGAGTGCATGTGGTGGACAACCGCCCGTTCAAGGAGTATATTCAGTAGAGACGCGATTTAAAGCTGTTTTCTTAAGGGTAACGGTATTCTTTCCGCGGAAAGCTAAACCCGAGTTTTGCAACACCCACCAGGTAGGAATATAATATACTATTAATTGTATGAGTGTGATAAAGGGAGCTACAATCGGAATGTTTGACGGCGTGCATCTCGGCCATCAGTACCTCCTATCGCAGCTTAAAGAGCATTGCGACGAGGCGGTGGCAGTGACGTTTACCGACCATCCGCTGTGGATTGTGAAAGGTGTGCGCGAACCGCACCTGCTGTCCACGTCATGCGAAAAGAGCGACATGCTCCGGGCAATGGGTGTCACTCCCCTGTTGCTGAGGTTTGACGAAAATTTACGCTCCATGACAGCTGAAGAATTTATCCGGACACTTGCGCGCGAACATGGTATCAGCCGCATTGTGCTCGGCTTCAACAACTGTATCGGAAGCGACCGGCGCAGCGCCGCCGACGATGCCGCATTACGCCAAGCCACAGGTGTCGAGATAATACGCGCTACAGAATTGCCCGGCGGCATCAAAGTGAACTCATCGGCAATCAGGGAACTGATTAAAGCGGGCGACGTAAAACACGCCGCAGCACTGCTCGGACGCAACTACACCCTGCAAGGAACCGTCGCTCACGGCAAGAAATTAGGCCGTACGATAGGTTTCCCTACTGCCAACATAGAGGCCGACAACCGGGACAAACTCATACCGGCTCATGGTGTCTATGCCGCCGATGCCGTAGCCAAAGAGGGCAGCAAATACCGCGCCGTTGTCAACATAGGGCACCGTCCGACAGTCGACAATCCCGACGCCCCCGTCACAATAGAAGCCCATCTCGACGGCTTCAGCGGCGACCTCTATTCCACCTCCCTGACCCTGCACTTCATAGAGCGCCTGCGCGGAGAGCGCAAATTCGACAGTCTTGACAAGCTGAAAGCAGCCATTGCCTCCGACCTCAACCGAGCAAGAGCGCTATAAACGACCCGCTAACTCGTCGGCGTTGATTAGCATTCTTCATATATAACTCTCTTTTTGCGCCGCCACAGGTACCAGAACAGAAGAGCAAACGTGCCCGATACAAGGCACCATACCAGCATTGATGACGACTCCGGAGTCCTGTTTTTCACCGTATCTCCCACGAGCCCTACAACACCTGCAAACAGGAAGAAACAGGCAAACAGGAAGCCGCCCCAGTATCCGGCTCTTGCCTTCGACGAAGATGCGTAATATGAGCCATATTTTGCTTTAAAACGGGCGGTATCGGTTTCAAACGGTTTATCGGAATAGTATTCCTCATAAATTCTACAAGAGGCTTCCTGAATCCACTTTCCCTTAAACATAGCCTTTGCTATGGAATACATAATAACCCCCATAGTAGACACTGTGACAACGTCACAGCTCAAATCTCCAAGGACAAAATTAAGATTCAGTTTTGACACCCAGTTCTTCTTTACAATCAGACAGTCGTCATATCGTTGTATTTTGCAATCGGGATACAACCGCATCACGATGCCACCGATACGGTCAAGGCAAGGCTGTAGTTCAACATCACAATCATTCATAATTATTATTTATGTTAAGTAACTGTTCAAAATTATTTTATACCAACCGTTCTCATTATTTCAATATTCTGTCGGAGTCTTTTTCGTCGCTTTCCATCTCGTCATCAGTCATGTAGCTCGCTACACTCCTTCTTCCTCACCGGAAATCACCTGAAAAATCCTCTCGCCATAATGGGGGTGTTGCAGAACTCCAAAACGTAGGGACGCACGGCTCGTGCGTCCGCA
>CAMWJS010000090.1 GCA_947174635.1 uncultured Muribaculaceae bacterium | reverse complement strand
ACGAGCCGTGCGTCCCTACATCGCAAACCGAAATTTTGGAGTTCTGCAACACCCTTTTATTTACTTAACGTCAGGGCGCAGTGTTTATTGCGTCAGTGGCTGTAATAGTCGTGGAGCATGAAGCGGGCCACGGAGTCATCGAAGTTGGGGCCGATGACGATGTCGGCGCTCTCCTTGACGCGCGGATGGGCGTTGGCAACAGCGACCGCCACGTCGGCGATGTCGAGCATGGGCAGGTCGTTGAGATTGTCGCCGAAAGCCACAAGCCGCGACGCGCCTGACGATTTCATGAGCCGCGTGATGGCGTTGGCCTTGGAGACACCGGCGGAATAAACCTCGAGTATGGCGATGTCGGGTTTGAAGATGTCGGGATAGCATGATACCGAGAAGAGGCCTGTGGCGCGGATGGCGTCGGCCAGTGGCATGATGTCGCGGCGGCGTGCCGTGGAGAAGAGCAGAATCACATTGCTGTCGCTGTCGTGCGGCATCTTCTCAAAGGTGAAGCGCTTGAGCCGCAGATTGCTGCGCTCGAGGTAGAAATCGCGCTCGGCATCGGTCATGTCGGGATGGTGGTATACTACCAGGCCGCCGCCGTCGTCGAGATGGTAGACAAACGGATGTATGCCTGCATCGGCGTAGAGCGACAGCAACACGCCGAAATCATCTGACGGCATATAGCTGACATCATGATAGGCCGATGCGGCATGGTCGTACATGGCGGCGCCGGTGAGCACCACGTAGGGGAGTGTGGTGAAAGTGCCCTCCATGAGAGGGACTACAGTGGCCGGCGTACGCGCGGTGGCCACGGTGATGAGCGCGCCTGCGTGCGACAGGTCGGATATTATCGCCGACGAACGGTTGCTGACGAAGCTGCCGTTGTTGAGCAGGGTGCCGTCCATGTCTGTGACGTAAAGAGTGCGTGTCATACCGGTGGAATTATCAGATGCCGAGAAGGTCGCGGGTGATATCGAATGCGGTCTTTATGTCGTCTTCGGCTATGACGCAGTCAATCTGCACGTCGCCGATGTTTCTGAGCAGCGTGAAATTGATGTCGGCCGCCGAGAGATTTTTCTTGTCATGACGCATCAGGGCAATCAGGCGCGGATAGTCGTCGCATGTGAAGTCGAACGCGCCATACACCTCTTTGACGTATGATGCGAAGCGATGCAGCACATCGGAGGGGAACGACAGCTTCATGTGCGACAGCACAAGCTCGGTGACGAGTCCGTAGGCCACGGCATAACCGTGGGGTATGGGCGATTTGCGCTCAAGGGCGAGCGACTCGAAGGCGTGTCCGGCGGTGTGTCCCAGGTTGAGCGATTTGCGTATGCTTTTCTCCTCGGGGTCGGTGTCGACGATGTTTTTCTTGATGAGGACACTTTTCTGAAGCAGGTCGAGGAGGGTGTCGGGCGCAAGGTCCTCCACGTGGTTGCCGATGAGGCGGTCGAACGACTCCTTATCCTGAAGCAGGGCGTGCTTGAGCATCTCGGCATAGCCCGAACGCAGTTCTTCGGAACTCAGAGTGTTGAAAAACAGAGTGGACACGATGACGCTGTCGGCCTGACGGAAAACCCCAATCTCATTTTTGAGGCTTCCCAGATTGATGCCGGTCTTGCCGCCGACCGAGGCGTCGACCGCACCGAGCAGCGAGGTCGGCACATTTATAAAACTGATGCCACGCTTGAATGTGGCCGCGGCGAAAGCGCCCATATCGGTGATTACACCGCCGCCTACGTTTATAAGCAACGAATGGCGCGTGGCACCCTCTTCGCCAAGACGCTTCCAGATGGCTTTGGTAGATTCGAGATTTTTGTGCATGTCGCCGGCTTTGGTGGTAATGACGGTGGCATTGGCTACAGCCCCGGAGAGAGCCTGCAGACGCGGCAACACAAAAGAGGCCGTGTTGACATCCACAAGAACAAAGACAGTGGGGGGATTGATTTCCCCTACGATTGCGTCGATGGCTTCACCGACGTTGTTGGTAAAAACGAGCTCTTGTGATTTCATATCTTATAGTCTTTTTAGTGATAACAAATAATTCAATTGATAAATGACGCTGCCGCTCCGGCAAGCGCCTCCATCGAGGGGAGCACAATGTCGGCGCCCTCGCATTCGAGAGCTTCCACCGGCACCGGACCGGTCGTAAGCCCTACTGTAAATGCACCTGAACGCGCTCCGGCTCTTACGCCGAGCGGCGCGTTCTCTATGACAATCGCCTGAGACGGGCTGACGCCGGCGCGCTCCATTGCTTTAAGGTAGGGCTCGGGGTCGGGCTTGCCGTGCTCCACATCGGCGGCCGTGATTATCATGTCGGGAGAAAATATGCCGGGAAAATCACGCTGAAGCCGGTCGATAAGCGAGCGCTGCCCCGACCCCGTCACCAGGACACATGTGATGCCCGACGCCTGAAGCGCCGACAGCAACTGAGCCGCTCCCGACATCGGCTTTACCGGAGGCATTTCATTAAAATAAACAGTTTTACGGTGGTAATGTTCGGCTACTTCGGCGTCGGTGGCGTCGCGGTGCAGGTATTCGCGGAAGAGGAGATTGATGGTAGCCTTTCCGGTCATACCCTCGAAAAGATAGAAGCGGTCGCGGTCGGTGGCGATGCCGAGGTCGAGCATCATACGATGCCATGCGAGGGTGTGGTGACCCATGGAGTCGTAGAGAGTGCCGTCCATATCGATGAGGGCGGCACGGAATTTCACATCACCGGCCGAGGCGAGCCCGTGGCGCGCGGCAAACCGCTGCAGCGATGCGTTTATCTTATCTTGATGTATCATTTTTGTTTATGTTCGTACGTGAGAAAATATCGGCAGCCACGGTGTCGGGCACTTCAATAAGCCCTTCCCGTATCATTACGGCGGAGTCGGCGGCAGAGAACTTCTCCTCGGCCGACTGCATGTAGGACGAGTCGGCGGCGTCATGTATGCGGAGCGGTCCGAGACGCGCTGCGCGCAGGCCGCGGCGGAATGCGCCATTGATTTCAGAGAGCAGCGATATGCGGGTGTTGATGGCAATAGAGTCGCGCTGGGCCACCATTTTTTCCTTGAACTTCGCGCCTCCAAGACGGAATTTCATGTGGTCGGGGTCTCCCTTTATGTTTATACCGAACTTGAACGGTATGGGGGACTTGAGCACGGCGATATGGTAGTGGAGGTTGAAGTCGAGGTCGTTGTAACCCATCACCCCGAGTTTGTAACGGTCGATATTGACAATGAACGGATAGAGGTTGAGAACACCGTCGCTGACCGTCATCTCCACATTGAGGCGGTCAATCATATTGCGCTTCTTATCCCTGAACATCAGCCACTTGGAAAGCGAGCGGAACGTGTCGTTGTCAAACACCACCAGACTGTCGCCGGAGAACTGCATGGCGGCCTTAAGCGACGGGATGTCGAAATACATGTCGGGGGTGATGTCGGATGTGACGGCTACCTGAGCGTTGACCACGCCCGACAGATAATGCATCATGGGGACAATGGAGTCAATCGCCGGAACTACCTGTGCGAGACGGTCGATGTGGAAATTGCGCAGATTCATAGCCATGCCGAAGTTGATGTCGGTGGCCTTCGGTGCGGAATAGAGCGCCGACACACTGATATCACCCACCTCCGTGTCGGCACTCAGATTGTGGAGATTGACCATGCCGCGGCCTATCAGCAACTGCCCTTCGAAGTTGTCGAGAAGGAGGTCGGAATAGATGACTTTGCGGGCGTGCACATCGAGCGTGGCGTCGATATTGACCGGTATGAGTATGGGTCCCACAATCGAGTCGGGAAGCGTGTCGGTATTTTCAATGTCGGCAAGCTCCTCACGCGACCATTCGTCGAGCTTTGCGCGGTCATTGCCCGACATAACCTCCGAACCGGCGCTCGCCAAGCTGCGCACAATCTCGTTGACATTGATTGAGTCGGAAAGTATGTCGAAATTGATTTTAACAGGACCGGGACGTCGTGTCGACAGCGCCTGCCTGATATTGGACACGAGCCCTTTGACCTGAAAATCGGAGTGTCCGAAGCGGTAGTTGAGATTGCGCAGCTCGACGGAGTCGGTGTTGAACGTTATGTCGAGGTCTTTGAAGCCGTTGCGCAGCCTCAGGTGGGGCAACCGCATATTGCCGGAAGCCGCCTGCATGGTGCCGTGTATGTTCCAGCGGCGCAGCAGCGAGCGCATTGAGTTGTCGACATTGAAATCAATCATGTCGAAACCGGCGGAGTCGAGCTGTACGGCCGTAAGTCTGAGCATACGCGCCTGTAGCGACGATTCGTGCATGGTGTCATTTCCTGAGAGGGAACGCAATGCCTCCCCGCCGGCCTCGATGCGGCTGCTCTGCCTGGGCCTGCCGTGGCGGCGTGGACGCAGATGGGCTGTGACATCTATTTTAGCTCCTTTCAGCGAAGTCATGTACGCGGGCCGGGCAAGCCTCATGCGGCCGGCACTGAAACGAAGTGCCAGCTGCGGCACTTTCGCCTCCCCCTTGAAACGCTGCAGCGACGCAAACCCGCCGATGTCGCGCAGACGCACTCTCATCGAGTCTTTGGCCGAATAGCAGTAGAAGTCGGAGAGCATTACAGCGCCACCGAACGGATTGATTTGCGTAGTATCGGACGAGGACGCCACATTTGACGACCCGAATCCGGCACGCAACCCCTTGATGCGGGTCTCTATGCCTTCACGGCGCAGCGACGCGGTGTCGACCTCGACCTTCACCACCAGCAGCGAGTCGACGCGCGTATCGTCGCGGCGGAATGTCATGTCGGTGCCGAACGACAGGCGCGCGTGACGCGAATAGACATCCGTCAGGGTGTCCGATGCCATATATCTGAGGTCGCGCAGATTGACCTCGCCGTTAATGTTGGCTTTATGAAATTCGTTCTCCGACAGATAAGAAAGCCTGAGATTGAATTTTGTATCGGCGTTGAAACGTCCCGACAGACGTCCGCCGAGTTTTTTCCTGATGATATAAGGAAGACGCCCCATGTCGATTGCTCCGTAGAATTTACCCTCAAGCATCGGATCGTCCAGCAACGACGTCGCGGTTCCCGACATGTCGACATCGAGAGCCGCACCGTCAATCTTGAGTTTTTCAACCGTGACAATCGACTTGTTCAGGTCGTCGCCGTTGACTTCGGCCAGAATGTCGGCAGTAAAATGCCTGAAATCGATGGACTGGAATGCGAAACGGCAGTCGGGGACGGTGATGCGCGCCGTCAGCCAAGGTATGGTGATGGAGTCGGTGATGACGAAAGGACGCGTCAGGTGAGCGGATACGTCTACAGCCATGTCGGTGTCGAGCGTGGCAAAAGTCTCCCGGAGCGATGGCGGCAGATGCATTGCGAGACCGGCAGGACGCAGGGCTCGCAACGCCACGTCGAGACGGTCGAATTTCAGATTGTCGGTGACATCGACCGATGTCGATAGAGTCATGTCGATATCATCCTCCAGACGGAACACCAGGTCGTCGATATTGAATCGCGACGGCGTCTTAGCCGACCAGTTTATCTTGCCGTCGAGCGAAAAACGCACAGTCTCGTACGATACATCACGCAGCAGCGGAGTGTGCAGCCCTGTAGCAAGTTCAATCTTATATTGTGGCGCCCCGTCGCTTTCCAGGCTGATAGTGCTGAGGTTGACGGTGACGTCGACACTGTCGGGAAGCGAGCGGTAGCGCAGCGGCAGGGCGTCGGTGATGGCAAAGCGGTTGACCGTGATTTCAGGCAATGGCGACGAAGTGGTGTCGGAAGGCGACGAGGGGAATATGTTGAAATTGGATACCGTGTCGCTGACCTGTATGAGATTGATGCGCGGACGGTCGAGCTCAACGTCATAGACAGTGATTTTGCCTGCAAGCGCATTGACGAGATTGACACCTCCCGAGAAGTGTCCCACCGCCATGACAGAGTCGGCATCGGCGGGAAGCGCAGCGCGCTCCTCGGCCGAAAGCACCGAAAGCGAACGGCTGACGATATTGAGGTCGTCGACTTCAATTTTTATTTTAGGGAAAGAGCTCCAGAATGTCAGCTCGGCACGCCCCAGTGTCACGTCGGCATTGATGCTTTTCGATGCCATGCGCTCTATGATGGGGGTAAGCTGCTCGGGCGAGAGAACCCATACGACAGCCGAACAGATGATGACAACCGCCACCACAAGCGAAAGCAAAAACCATCCCGTGCCACGCAAAAGGCGCAGCCACAGCGGACGCTTGCGGCGCTGACGCTGTGCGGTCTCCAACGCGTTCGCCGCGATATTCTCCTCCGTCGTATTTCTATTGTTGATATTGTTATCGGCCATATCCCTAAATAAAATAGTTGAAAAAAAAATATTGAGGTCAGGAGCCGTCTGCACGCGCCGTTATGTGGAAGCATGCCTGCTTTCGCTCATATTTAACATAACAACGGTTGCGGCGTTTTAGGTCGAGCAGCACCTCGCCAAGCAGATTTTTTAAATCTTCCTGTGTGCGCGGCATCGAGTCGTTGTCGCAGATAAACTGCGCATGCGATATGTCGAACGTGGTGCCATACAGATGGGTCGACGTCTCCACCGCATTGACATTACGCCGCCGGAGCGACTTGACGGTAGTGGGCGTGCGGAGCACCGATGTCACCTTCAGCCTGTAGGCACCCCCGCCACGGGCTTTCAGTGAGTCGTTGAAACTGCGTCCTATATCGTGGAGCAGCTGCGCCGCCTCAGGCACCAGATAGGGCATCGAGTGGGTAAGATTGTCGACGTAAAAATCAGGGTTGGACGAGATTTTGACAAGCGGACGCCGCGTGTGCCATGCATCTGAAAGCCGGCTTATCGGGCGTATGCCGAGCGCCTTGCTCGCATTAAGATGCAGGTAGTTGGAGTCATTGAATACCTTGGCGAGCGTCCCTCCCACCGGGTTGACCTTCAGCCTGACGCCGCCGGCCGGCATCGAGTCAAGCCTCCAGTCGTAGGGCTGACGGAACAAAGGCTCGGGGCGAAGCATCTGGCTCATACGGGCAAGCTTAAGCTCCAGTTCCCGTCCGACGGTATTGCCGTCAGCCTCAGGCTCTTTCTCCTCCTTGCCTCCGCAGGCAGTCATCACGGCCGCAAGAAACAATCCGAATAATATGCCAAGGTTATACCTGTTCATCTACAGACGACAGCATTAAAAAGATTTCGGCAACCCTCCTGCAGCAGATCGAGAACGAGCTCGAAACCCTCCGCACCCTCGTAGTAGGGGTCGGGGACATGGTCAAAGCGGGCTGACTTGTCGAAGAAACGGCTCATTGCCACTATTTTATGTTCAGCTTCGGGCGACGGTGCAATCGCACGCAGATTGGCGATATTGCTGTCGTCCATGCCGATTATCATATCGAAATCGTCAAAATCGGCTACAGTGACCTGACGGCAATGATGGTCAAGCTCCAGTCCGCGGCGACGGGCATGAACACGCATACGCGAGTCGGGGAGCTGCCCTATATGGTATCGTCCCGTGCCGGCCGAGTCTACCACAAACCCTTCGGCACCCTCCTCTTCCAATATGCTCTTCATCACGCCTTCGGCAGCCGGCGACCGGCATATATTGCCCAGACACACAAAGAGTATACGTCGCTTATCCTTCAATTCCTCATCAGTCATCATATCCCGATTTTATTCTGTACCTTATTTAAAACAATCAAGAACTATAAAAAAACAGTTTTATAATGTGAAAAAACGTTCCTCTACATCTAAAAACAGTTTCAGAACGTAAAGATACAAAAATATCGGTAAATATTGCGCCAAAATCAAACACGCCGTCACCCGCAATAAAAAAGCGACAGAAACAACCACCCACTTGTGCTCTCTCCCGACAATTTCTAATTATCAAGAAGAAATTTCCATAACGGGATTATTTCAATCTTGCCATAGCGGTCATTGATGATTTGAGGCTCCGAGTCGAATGTGAGGACTATCCTGCGTTTCAACTCTTTGACTTTTGACAACGCCGTCAGACCTCCGATTTCCCTTTCAATAGTCGACTGTTCGACCATCGAGTAACAAGCCTGTATGGCTATCCCTTCAAACGGAATATAAAAATCGACTTCAGCATTGCCGTCATTATAGTAGAAAACATCATTAAAACCCGCAAGACGTTCGTCCTCAAAATTGAGATATACAATTTCATCCCAACCCATACCGGCTGACGATACTCATTTTATCCAATAAATTGTACAGAGGGTGTTGCAGAACTCCAAAACGTAGGGACGCACGGCTCGTGCGTCCGCAAAA
>CAMWJS010000089.1 GCA_947174635.1 uncultured Muribaculaceae bacterium | reverse complement strand
CACGAGCCGTGCGTCCCTACATCGCAAACCGAAATTTTGGAGTTCTGCAACACCCACATGACCGGGTCAATCATCAGATGATGCCTGTGGCATCGTCAACAACATCGCCTGCGGCATCCCCGTTCATCATAATCCTACGAAGTCAGCTTAAGAAAACGGCAGCCCGATGCCCTCCTGACGTAGCATTCAAACGGTTGATTATAAATTGTTACATTCAATGGCTACCGGATGGATGAAAAATAAATCCGACCGCAAATGCCGGTATTATTCATTACGGCTATTTGCGGTCGGATATGTGGATTTTACAATATCGCTATTGCAGTCTTCTGACAGGGGTGTTATTTAATGATAAGCTTATAGGCTTTTCGGCCTACTGTCACAACGTATGCTCCGGGAGCTATATTACGCAATGTACAGTTTCCGTCGGCGTCAGTGGCGTCGGTGCGGAGCAATGTGCCGTTTATACCGACAAGTCTTACGGGAAGTGCCGCTGAGGCATTCACTGTGACATCATTGCCTGTGACTGTCACCTTAACGTCCGAGTCTCCGTCAAGTGTAATGCCGTCCACACCGCCTACCGACTTGATGTCAATGAGGTCGGTATAGAAGTATGCGTTGGGAAATTCACTGTTATAGAGGATACATACCACATTATCGATCGGAGATATAAATGAGGTCACTCCATTGTCAAGGGTGTATTCATCGTCAATATAAAGTTCCTCTCCAACGAGATTGCCTTCTGCATCCAATGTGGGCATATCGACAAACCAGCGGTAGACAGTTTCCTTTCCGTTGATGACAGCTTCCGACGACAGGTCGACGGCTCCGTCGACAACCTCAACCTCAATCGGAGCCTGGTTGGCGTAGGTATAGAGGGTGTAATTGTTGAGCGGCAATGCACTCGGACGGAACATATTGTTGTCGAGATAAATAACATTAAGAGCTTTCATAGCCGACAGGTCGATGCTGCTCAGACGATTGTGGGAGAGCGATATCTGATTCATGGCAGGCAGACGCGAGAGGTCTATGTCGCTCAGGAGATTGCCGGTCAGGTCGAGGTGCCAGAGCCTGCTGTTGTCGGCATTGAACGATGTGAGCTGATTGCCGGGCAATGAAAGCAGTTCGAGTCCGGGATAGGCCGAGGCGTCAAATGAGGTCAGACGGTTGTTGCCCAGATCGAGGTCATACAGAAGCGGATAACGGGTAAGGTCGAGGTCGCTGAACATATTGCCCGCAAGACGCAATTCGATAATACCAGGGGCATCAGGCCATGTCACCTTATCTTCTGTCAGTCCGGCATTCGTCGCACCGAACAGTACGAGTCGGTTGAGCTTCGAGGCATCGATCGACGACAGGGAGATACCGGCTACACTGAACACATCGAGACCGCAATCGGCATCATAAGAGTAGACCCTGACTGTTGCACCCTGAGCTGAAGTTTCGGAGTATGACACGGGCGACGTTCCTACAATATATTCTTTCAGTTCAGCCTGCGTACCGCTCCAGTCGATATATACCGGAGTGCTTTCTTCAACGGCGCGCAGGATGATTTCTCCCGCCTGCGTGGCAGTTGTGACAAAGGATGCCACTACGTTGGTCGGCATCTCTGCCGCCTCAATCTCTGTAGTGCGCAGCAGCAGCCCCTCGAATCGGGGATTTGTCATCTCGCAATACACATTCTGGCCTACAATCGGACTAAGGAAGTGGACCACACCGTTCTCCTCATTGTAATCGATGCCACGCCGCAAGGGGGAGCCGCCCGACTTCTTCCATTCGAAAGATGTGGGTGCGCCGTCGACGTTGTACATGGACAGATTGCATCCGGGGCCAATCTTGGCTATGGTTATGTCGTTCTGCGGAGCGTAGGTGTAAGTCTCGAGTCCGTCAATAACAGGGAGAGTATTGAAATTCAAAGCATTTGACTCGCAATGAAGCTCCTTAAGGCTGATTTCGGCCGGAAGCACTATCGATGTGACATTGTTTCGGGCAATATTAAGGCTTGTCATCAGCGTACAGTAGTTTACGTTGACAGTCTCAAGGCTGTTGTCGGAGACATTGAGCGTCAGCATATTGTCGGCATCCTTGAGCGACAATTCGGTCAGGCGGTTGTCTGAGAGGTCGAGATTGCGTATGGTGCGCATATCGTTGAGTGTGACGCTTGTCATCTCGTTGTTGCTCAGGTCGATGTCGAAGAGCATATTTTTCTGGTAGGCATCGTTGACACCGCGTATGCTGAGCGATGGGAAGTGGTTGCCGGTAAGCACGAGCGATTTCAGCAGGCGGTTCCAGCCAAGGTCGATGTTGTCGCTTCCGTATATACCGGAGTTGACCAGGCGCAGTGTCCTGAGCGAGCGGGCGGCACTGAAGTCAATCGAATTAAGCGTTACATTCTCCATATCGAAAGCCGAAACGAGTTCGCCCTCGGGAACATATACTGTCACGGTGCCGCTGTTAGTCACGCCGCCGGTCACATTGTAAACGGCCGGAGCTGCCTCTGACGTAGCGGTGTATTCCACTTTGCCGCGGCCATAATCGACATAGAACTTTTTGGGAGCAGTTTCGGTGGCTCCGTACATGCCTATGCCGAATTCAACAGGTGTGCCATCCGACGACATCACCGGGGCTTTGAACGTAATCACCTTGTCGTCCGCACCGTAATCGGCTTCGTTCTTGACTTTGAATTTATTGGTGCGCAACGGATAAAATCCTGCGGCGCTTTCAGGGAAAGCATCGTTGGAAAATGCCAGATACACGCTGTCGGCAACAGCTTTGAGCAATGTGACCTTACCGTCGGCATAGGTGTAGTAATTGCTGTCGAGGGCAATGAGACTGTTGGGATTGGCCTCGCTTGTGCGGTAAAGGGTGGCGGTAGTGACCGTGCCTTCGCGCAGCACCTTGTCGCTAAAGTCAATCACAGTGCCTACTTTCTGGCTCTTTGCCACCGGCATCTCGTTCTGCTTGTAGGCATAGTAGCTCCAGTTTTCATTGGGCAGCGGCAGTGTGGCGAATGTGAAATCATTGTTGTAGATCGACAGTTTGAACAGCGCCGTGTTGTTGCTCAGGTCAATCGAAGTCAAATGGTTATTGTTGACATAGAGGTCGGTCAGATATATGTTTTTGGTGACGTCAAGTTCAGTGAAACCGTTGCCGCTTGCAAAGAGATAGACCAGATTTGGGTTGTTGGTCAAATCGAGTTTCTCAAGTCGGTATTCGGTATTCAACGAGCCCGACTCATGGTCGCAATACAGCTGGTTGAGATACGGATTATGACTGAGGTCAATGTTGCGTATTCTCGAATCGCTGATATTGAGGATATTCAGCTTTGTATTATTGGAGAGGTCAAGCGATTCGACCGGAGTGGAGTCGACGGAAATCTGTCTGAGCTCGGGACAGCCGGTAGGGTCAAGACTCGTCAGACCGGCATTGGCCCATGCGTCAAACGACATAAGCGCCGGATAGTCAGAGAGGTTGAACGACTGATCGAGGTTGTCCATACGCCCCATGTCGAGAATGGCGAGATTGGGTTTGTCTGGGCCAATCAGAAGGGGTGTGACATTGAAAGGATTGTTGCTCACGCTTATGTATTGCAGGGCATGCAGAGGGCTCAGGTCAAGACCGGTGAGCTCGTTGTTGCTCAGATCGAGGATTTCAAGATTTGAAAGCCTGTCAATCTGCACTTCGGTGATATAGCATTCGCTTGCGCTGAGAAGGTCTATCTTGCTTGCGTCGCCATAGATTTTCACCGTGCCCTCTTTTGTCACATTGCAGGTGATGGCGGTGCCGGCGAACGTGCCGGTCTCGGAATCGAGCGTAGCCCGGGTGATTTCATACTCCATTGGGCCGAGTCCGGCATCCACGTCGATATATCCGTCTTCGGTGGCTCCGAGAGTGAGAGTAATGACACCCGAACCGTTACTTACCTCATAGATGCGTGTCTTGATGACCATAATCGGCTCCTCGTCAAGAGTCTGTGCCGACACTGTCAAGGGGAAGCTGAGCAAGCCGGCGAATATTGTCACAAGCCATGAGCATCTGTTTCTGAATATTTTCATAACTATTTGGTTTTAATATGTTTCATTATTGTTTTAACGCACGGCGATTTTTTGCGATACCTGACCGTTGACCGTCAGGATGTAGATACCTTTAGTCAACGACGAGAGGTCAACGACAGCCTCGTCGGCGGCAACAGTCTGCGCAAAGCGTTGGCTGCCTGAAATGTCGTAGACAGTGATTTCGAGCGAAGTAACTCCGGCAAGGAACACGTTGAACCTGTTGTCACCAAGGGATTTTACCAATACACGCTCGCTGTCAACCGAGATGTCGCCTATACCGGCATTGGCTCTGCGGAGCACCTCTTTCAGTCCGGCGAAAGCGTCGAATTTGCCGGCTCCCGCCTGGACGGGATCGGCTTTGAGGACGTACTCATCCTTGACGGCTGTCTGCGCCACAATATCCTTGACATCGTCAATGGTCAGCGTCGGGTCGGCCTCAAGCCACAATGCAATCGAACCGGCCACCTGAGGAGATGCCATGGATGTGCCGATTGACCATCCCCAGTAATTGGAACGGGAGTCCTCATCCACGCAGGCATTCAGAGAAGAGCTGTTGGTGTTGCCGCTTTCGACATAATATGAGTTCATCGAAGAGATTATAACGGCACCAGGAGCGCATACATGGGGCATATTCCTGCCGTCGACAAGCGTGCCGTAGGAGGAGAAAGAAGATATGCCTCCTTCATTGAGCTCGTAGCCCGAACGATAGATAAGGCCGTCGAGGGAAGCCCAGTCCCTACGCGTGTCATACGAACCGACCACAAGAATGCTGTTGCCTGTGGCCATATCGCTGATCGAACCGTTGTACATGCCGTCGTCATATCCGTCTATTTCGAAGTTGGTAATAGAAGAGAAAAGTCCGTCGCAGAACAGATCGGCACGCTGTCCTTTCCGGCCTTTCACTATGATACCGAGCACATAGTTGCCGTCGGAATTTCTCAGCTCTTTGTTTATGGCGTAGTAGTCAAGGATGGCGTAGAAGCGGCCCGAGTCTTCGTCGTATGACCATCCCAAGCCTACATATCCGTCGAAATAATTGGCAAACTGGGTGTCGATTACATCCGTATCCGCTTCCTGAAAGTCGGCCGAGCTCACCCAATATGAGCCTGTGCCGGGTGTGGACAAATCGACTGTCAGCGGATAGCGCTGCACTACCCTTCCGCGACTTTTGTTGAATATCACGGCCTGTATTTCAAGAGGGGTATTGTCATTGCTGTACATCTCGAGGTTGCCGTACTGCATGAACCCGTAACCGTAATCGCTCATGTCCTTTCCAAGGATGAAACTCTTGATTTCGGTGTCGTCGGCGGTAAATGTTTTGTTGAGCGCAATCTTCATGTCGCCTTCGTTGCCGGCCGAAACGCAGATTATGGCTTTGTCCTGCTTGGCCACCGCATCGAAATACTGGTTGATGAGGCCTTTGCCGTCGTGGGCGCCGGTATTGCTTCCGAGCGAGAGGTTGACAACCGACGGTTTGTTCTCATAGGCGGCATATTCAAGTATATGGTCCACTCCGTAGGCGATGATTACGTCATAGAGGTCGCCGCATCCGACAGCGATGTCCGACTCGTAGGCTGCGCCATAGTAAGGGTTGGGCATGTCGTTTATCGTGACGGGGGTATTCAGGTCGCCGACTGCGACTTTTGCAATGCCGCGGTATCCGCCCGCCATTGAACCCAATGTATGGCTGCCGTGGTAGGTGGTGGCGTCGTCGGTCTTGAACGAGGTGATATACTGCACGTTGTCGGAAGTATAGTTGCCGTAAAATTTCTCGTTTACAGCCCCGGTGGTCATGTTCGCTGTCATGTGTGCGAGAAAACCGACACGCGGATTGCCGTTCTCGTCGCGGAAATTGATGTGATTGGGGTCGATGCCGTTGTCGACGATGCCGCAAATCACACCTTTGCCGGTATAGGCCTGCTCCAGACCGTCGCCGGCATGTATCTGGTCGACGCCGCCGGCAGTACGGGCAATATCATTTTTCACTTTGACGGGACGGGCGAGCTGGAAACGCTGCACGCTTTTGAGCGACGCCACACGTTCGGCATCACCGACCGGCACCGACACAAAAGCGAAACCGTGGCTGCAACGCATCACATTGACGCCTTCTGCCTCAAGCTCTTCGACCGTGCATCCGTCGGCAAGTTTTATCATTCCCAGCACATGGGTTGATGCTTCGGGAGTGACACCTTTCACTTTCAACTGCTTTCCGCCACGGACTTCCTGCGCCATCATAAGACGTTGCTGACGCAGCTGCGAGCGGCTCACGAGGTCAAGCGAAGTCTGTGCCTGAAGCGCACCGGCAAGCATGACCGTCATGGCCAATAAAAAATTCTTTCTCATATATTAAATAACTGTTCGCAATTATTAAATAACTGTTTGCAATAATTGTTATGTTTCTTCGATTTGTCGTAACCGGATTTCGGGCAGATCCGGCCATCTGCCACAGAAAACAGACAGACGGACGTGTTCTTCCGAAGCGAAAGAACACGTTGTCTGAAAACTATTTCTGTATCCCTCTCCGCAGGGAATTAATACCCTACAGAGGAAGAGACACGATATTTTATTGTTTTACTACTTTTTTGCCGTTGACGATGTAAATGCCGGCAGGCAGACGGCTCATATCAGAACCTTTCTGAACGCGTATACCTTGGAGATTGTAGACGTCGCCGGCTTCAACCGCATCGGCGGATACGCCTTCAATGCCTGACGAATAAGGGCTTACGGCGACAGACGAATCTTTGTCAACCTTCACGACATACGCGCCGGCGGCATCAGGCTCTACGGCGGTGCCGTCGGCCTTGACTGCTATCTTATAATCGCCTACGGGCATGATGCTTATCTCAGTGCCCGGAAGCAGACGGTGGTTTTGCGCCCATGACGATACATTCTTTATACGGTCAAAAGTGACTGCCACTTTACCGGCATCAAGGTCGTCGTGAGAGATTAGCTCAACATCACAGGCCTCCGGGTCGGAAGCGAGGAATATCTTCACTACATCGCCATGCTCGAGCCGCAGTTCGTAGGTGGTGCTGTTCTCATACATCGGAGCCACAGCCTCGTTGTTGAGGTAGACATTTGCATAGTTTGCACCGTACCACGAGAGGCTGAAGGGATTGTCTCCATCGTAGAACGAGATTTCATTATAGCCGCTGACAATGTCGACCGACGAACGGTCGCTGCGCATAAAGTTGAAATAATTGACAGCCGCCGAACGGTCATCGACATAGACGATGGCTTTGCTGTCGCGATCTATCGCACCTGACGATATGATTATGTTCATGCCTTCGGTGACAGTGACATTATAGGCACCCGAGTAATCGGCCGAAACGGTCGAGCCGTCGGCTGCAACCGACACGATGAAGCATCCCGAGGCGGGTTTTATCTGTATCATGGTGTTTGTCTCGCTCAGTTCGATAGTGTTTTCGCCGCTGACAAGACCGGTGATAATATTGTTGTTATAAGAATAGCCGCGGTAGACAATCACATTGTCGGGGTTGTCAATGTCAATCGTAGCCTTCACGGTACCGTATTTGTGGGCATCAACCTCGAAAGTGGTTTCTTCGGTGACCACCATGCTGTATGACCCGTAAAAATAGGTGGTGCTGCCATTGACCTTGAAGTATGAGAGGCTGTAGTCGTTGGTGTTGCCAGAAACGGCAATAGTGTGTCCGGCCTTGACTGTGAAATTGTCGTCGTTGTAATTGTCGACAGGTACGCCGTCAACAGTCACTGAGGAGATAAAACCTTTGGCTTCTTCGGTGGCATAGCTGAATTTTACCGGAATATCGATGTCGGGGAAGAGGGCGAAGATTTCAATCTTGTCGCCGGAGGCAGGAGAGATGCGCCATGAGGTACCCTGCGGAGAAACGACCTCGTCATTCACCTTTACCTGATAGAGCGACGTGCCGTAATTCTTCGGAGCGATGGTGAGGGGCAGCTCCTTGCCGGTGATGAATTTCACTTCATTGTCGCCTGCGTTGAGATTGACATAGCTGAATGTGCCGGAACGCTGAACGGACACGTTTGCCGGGTCGTCGACAATAATCGTGCAGCTGCCGTCGCGCAGTTCATCGGCGAGCGCGGTGGTAACGGTGTATTTCGCACCGGCGTCAGATGACGACACATATACATTACAGTCGGTCATGTTTGAAACATATATTGTTTCATCGTTGTCGTTGAGGCTTTTTACCGCGGAGGTAATCATGATGCCGTCCTTGGCCGATATACTGATCGACTGGTATTCATCGACTGTCAGAGGATTGTCTCCGGCTACAAGATTGTCAAGCGGAGCGCCATAGTTGACTTTCACCGTGACATTGTCGGGATTGTCGATGTTGAGGACGACATCGATGGCATTGGCTGACATTGATACGAGCATCAGCAATGCCGTAAGAATTGCAAAGTAGATTTTTTTCATATAATAATTGTTTGAAATGTGATTTTTTACCGGAGCTGTTTATTTTCGAAGTGGTTTATATTTAATGCATAATTTATGCAAATATGCAGTATAAGTATTATAATATAACTAAAAACTGCATATTTTAATTCAAATCAATGGAAATACAATATATTTTGTTATAATTTATCACAAAAGTAGTCATTATTTTTATTTTACGAAAAATTTTCGCTTTTTTTGTCTTAAAATTCTCCAAAAATACGTTTTTTCACAGAAAGCGTCGGACATAGGAGCCGACACCGACAGTTATCGCAACAGATATTATTAAGTAACTGTTCAAAATTATTTTGATATTATGGCGGAAGGATTTTTTAGCC
>CAMWJS010000088.1 GCA_947174635.1 uncultured Muribaculaceae bacterium | reverse complement strand
TATTCTGTCGGAGTCTTTTTCGTCGCTTTCCATCTCGTCATCAGTCATGTAGCTCACTACATTCCTTCTTCCTCACCGGAAATCACCTAAAAATCCTTCCGCCATAATATTAAAATAATTTTGAACAGTTACTTACGATATATTACAACAACATAACCTGAAAAAATATGAAAAAGTTACTATTTTTAGTTGCAATGGCTGCATCCGTTGCTTCTTATGCTCAGGAATGCAAGCCGCGGAGTTGCGCCGGAGCAGCATGCTGCGAAACCAATCAATGTGATTCAGTCAATATACCGGTATTTATCGTTGACGGCGTAGATGTGCAGGATATCAGTGGCCTCGCATCCGACGATATCATAAAAGTCGATATCATAAAAGACCCTGCCATGACGAAAATTTTCAGTCCGAGGTTAGGCGGCATAG
This sequence comes from uncultured Muribaculaceae bacterium, assembly GCA_947174635.1. Lineage (GTDB taxonomy): Bacteria > Bacteroidota > Bacteroidia > Bacteroidales > Muribaculaceae > JAGBWK01. The sequence goes on along the minus strand of CAMWJS010000088.1, from coordinate 8,883 downwards.
TTCTCATAACCACAAAATCGAAGAAATTCCTGACCCCGATTTTGGAAGACTACAACAACCAGACCGAAGCGCAGAGACAGCAGCGTATCCCCGGAAAACTTCTTGTCAGATAGTCAGCCAACGCCTCTGCCTGCCACCATAATTTTCATTACCGTCGATAGATTGGCGGGGAATGTAGTATTTATGAATATTGCTGGCCGCTAAAATTCAATAATACATTATCGGCTCAGTGACGCTATCGTGCCGTCAGTCTGCCGTGACTGTGATTTTGCAGTCGGCGGGCTGTCTGATGTTGTCGTCGATAATCACTTCGCCTATGGAGCCGGCTTTCAGAAATCCGCTTGTGGGATTTTTGACGCTTGTGAGATGACCTTTGACCGTAGCCTCGATAGTGCTGTATTCAAAGAGCAGGTTGGCGTCTTCTCCGAATGTGCAGTCTTCGAGCACAAGTCCGTCGACATAGCACAACAGCTGTTCGCCGGTGAGATGGCAGCGCACGAAACGGAGATTTTTGCCGTACCATCCGAGATATTCGCCGTTGATTTCGGAGTCGTAGACGGTGACATTCTCTGCTTCCCAGAATGCGTCCTTGGAGTTGATTACGGCATTGCGTATCTCGACGTTGCGGGCATACTGGAAGCCGTAGTTGCCGTCCTGACGGTAGTTTTCTATCCTGATATTCTCGCTGTGCATGAACACATAGTCGCAATTGGCGATGCCGACATTGCGCAGTTCGATGTCACGGCAGTCCCATAGGAACTGCTCCCCGTTGGGGAAGTCGGTATTCTCGACATATATCCCTTTCATGCGCCGGAAGAGTTTCGGAGCGTCGACCTTGCAGTCGATCATACGGCAACCGCGCGAGTACCATAGGCTCGACCGCGCGCTTTCGGCAAAATAGCAGTTGCGCACTGTAAAATCATTCACTTCCCAAAATACATATTTTCCCTCGAATGTACAGTTCTCGGCCTCGATGTCCGAGCCCTCCTTTATGCTTGATTCTCCGGGATGGATTGTGACGTTTTCGAGTCTGGCGCCATGCAGGGCATAGAGCGGGCGTTCGCCTCCGAATTCCTGATTTCTGATAAGCTTCATTATGGATTATATTGCTGTTCTGACCGCCAGTATGTCCGGCAGTCGGTTATTTTACGAGATTGTCGGTAAAAAATGAGATTACTGTTTCCCACGGTATCATGTCGTGGCTGATGCCGCCGTCATACAGGTCGCAGTGTGATGCACCGGGCACAATGACAAGCAGCTTGTTGTCGCCCTTGAGCAGCTTGAACGCATCTTCGCTGAAATAGCGGGAATGGGCTTTTTCGCCATGCAGCAGCATTACCGGGGCCGTGATTTCACCGGCATAGGCAAGGATAGGGGTGTTGACCCATGAAAGTGCCGACGTGGTGTTCCAGCCGTTATTGCTGTTGAGCGAGTTTCTGGCATATCCGCGGTCGGTCTTGTAGTAGTCCCAGTAATCGGCGAAAAATTGAGGTTCGGCGGGGCGCCGGTCAGGCAGGCCGCCGGCAAGCCTGTATTCTGCTGCGGCGAAATCGTCGTTTCGCTGTGCGTTGAGTCGGTCTTTCAGATTGCGGCGGGCCTCGGCAGAGTCGTCGGTGTCGAAATAGCCGTTGGCTGTCACGCGGTGCATGTCATACATGGTCACCGGCATTACAGCTTTGATGCGGGTGTCGATGGCTGCGGCGTTGAGCGATATTCCGCCCCAGCCGCATATGCCTGCGATGCCTATTCTCCCGTTGTCGACATCGTGGCGCGATGAAAGATAGTCTACGGCGGCCGAGAAATCCTCGGTATTGATGTCGGGCGATGACACATAGCGCGGTTCACCGCCGCTTTCGCCGGTAAACGACGGGTCAAAAGCCAGGGCGATGAATCCCTGCGAGGCGAGCATGTTGGCCCAATAGCCCGATGCTTGCTCCTTGACGGCTCCGAAGGGCCCGCAGACGGCGATTGCCGGAAGCTTTTCGCTGTCGTCATGACCGGCGGGCAGATAGATGTCGCCCGTGAGCCGGATGCCGAATCTGTTCTTGAAATGCACTTTTTCCTTGCGGACGTTATCCGCAACCTTGAATGTCAAATCCTGTGTATCCATATCGTTTTCTGTTTTTGTATCTGATGCATTGCCCGCCGGCGCTATTGTTGCGGCGAAAGCTATGGCAATTGCTGCTGATGATGTCTTCAGGTTCATATTATTGGTCTATTATTGTATTCGGCGGGAGTGCAGTTATATCTTTGACGGAACGACCTGAAGAAGTGGGCTTTGTTCTTGAATCCTGATTTCGGCCACACTTCCGACGGCTTTTCTCCCGATGCTATGAGGTGTCCGGCAAGGGTAAGCCGCTGTTCCATGAGCCACCGCTGCGGAGTCAGGTCGCTTATTTTTGAGAAATCACGTTTGAAGGTGGCAAGGCTGCGTCCGGAGTAGTGGGCGAAATCCTCGATGCTCAGGCTTTCGGTGAAATGGGCTTTCATGAATTCGTAGAGGTCGATTTTCCATGTCTCGTGGAAATCGAAGAGGGTGGGATAGAAGCGTTCGTCGATGGTCAGCAGGGCGGACACCGCTTCATCCACTTTCTCGGTTATTGTGCCGGCATCCGGAGGCATGTCGCGCTCGGCATAAGGCAGCAGGGAGTAGAAAAGGCTTTCAAGCCTTATTGTGTCGGGAAGCAGTACGGCTGTGCCACCGATGGGCGTTATGCTCCCTCGAAGATGTCCCGAAGTCACGTGCCGGCGGAAATATGCCTTGAGCCGTTCGCGAGGCAACGTGATGGCGATTGATGAGAATGGAGCGTTGCCCTCCGACAGTTTTCGCATCGATGACGTGCAGTCGCGCTGCCAGAAAATGAATTGTCCGGGATGAGCCGTGACAGTTCCGGCGGGGGAGGTTATTTCCATGCGTCCCGACCTCACCCACATCAATCCATGGCCCGGCAGGCGGTATTCGCAGAATGTGTCGTGGTCGATTTCGCTGAAAAAGAGAGTGTCGGCGTAATTTCTTATCCTGATAGATTGGGTCATAGAGATGTCTGTCGTTGGTTAAGTAACACTTTGCACGGCAAAATTACAATAAAAATAGATTTGTCGGGTTGCTGTGCGGCTCAAATATGGTTGCCCCGCGGTGCAAATCTAAGAGAGCGTTATCAGTCGCATAGCTCGCTATGCTCCTTCGTCTCAACATCAAATACATCTCAAAATTTTCGACTCAGTGTTTAACTTTTGTTATGAGACACCCTCTTAATCCAGATGGCTTTTTTTTAGATATATCATGTCTTTGAGCCTTACGCCCTCTTCGATTATAGGAGAATCGTAGTTGTCGGTGAAGAAGTTTTCGATACGGTGGGAGTAGCTGTAACCGCACGACATGTAGAAACGCAGGGTGGATGGCGTTTCGCCTGTGCCGAGGTATATGTCGTTGTCCCGGTAAAGCGACTCTATGTGCGCCAGCATGGCGCGTCCGATGCCTTGCCTGCGCATGTGTGGTGCGACGGCAAGATTTTTTATCTCGATATAACCGCCTGGTTCGGAGGTCACGACGCATACTGATATTTCCGTGTTGTCAACAATGCCCGCAAAGACTCTGCCACGCGACAGATACCGGTTTATCATTGCTTCCGACTCATCACCGATAAGAAGCAACGGCATCAAGCGTCCGATATTTTCGAAAATTTCCTCTATCCGTAAGCCGTAGCTATGAGTCGACATGGTGTTATATCCAATACTTGTTTAGAATTAAAAACGCTCTTAAAGTCCATTCAGGCCGAAGACGGTTGCTACGGTCGTCCTGGTGGTGCTGTCGGATGTCGGGAGCATCAAGAGTCTCGGTGTATCAATCAGTGCGATGGTATCGGCCGCCGACAGCGCGATGTCGAGTTCGTGGGTCGACAATAAAATAGTTTTTCCCTGGTTGTGCGCGAGATTTCCGAGCAGCTCCATAAGCTGGTGACGGTTGGGCAGGTCGAGAAAAGAAGTTGGCTCGTCGAGCAATATGTTTGGCGTGTCCTGAGCGAGAGCGCGGGCAATCATTACACGCTGGCACTCGCCGTCGCTCATCGTGTCGAGGGTGCGCTCTGCATATTCCGACATGCCTACTGTGGCGAGCGCATGCTCCACAACCGCTTTGTCATGTCGGCTCAGGCGTCCCGCCCAGTCGGTATATGGCGCGCGTCCCAGTCCCACGAGGTCGCGGCAGCGCATGTTGGCTATCCTTACTCTTTGGGTGTTGACAAAAGCTATCGACTTGGCGCGCTCCATTGCCGATGCGAACGTCGTCTTGCCGTCAACGGCTATCTCTCCGCCGCATATTTTGCCCAGGCCGGCGATTGCACGCAGCAACGTGGATTTACCCGACCCGTTGCGTCCCGTCAGTGCTGTCAGCGTCGACGGTGCGAACAGAGCGTCCGCATCCTTCACAAGTTTCCGGTTGCCGTATCCGGCGCTTATATTCCTTAACTCTATCATACTGCAATCTGCCTGTTTCTGAACACTACCCATACCACAATCGGTATTCCGGCCAGCGCAGTGACCGCATTAATCGGAATAACCATCAGTTTCGACACAATGTCGCATCCGAGCATCACAGCGGCTCCCGTAAGCGCGGCCCCGGGTATCAGCACCCGGTGGTCGGCCGTGCCGAAAGCCATCCTTGCCACATGCGGCATGGCAAGGCCGATGAATCCTATCGGCCCGCAGAATGCCGTCACGCTACCGGCCAGCAGTGCCGTCGACACAAGCACCATCGTGCGTCCGCGGCGGCTGTCATAGCCCATTGTCACCGCATACTCCTCGCCAAGCAGCAGCAGATTGAGCGGTTTGATGGTGGCGACGGCGAGCACAAGCCCTATGCCTGTGGCTGCAATAAGTATCGGCAATTGCTCGGAAGTGACGTTGCCGAGCGACCCCATCGTCCACACCACAAATGATTTCAACGCCTCGTCGGTGCTCATGTATTGAAGTATCTGCACAATAGCGCTTATTCCCGACGATACCATCATGCCGAGTATCAGCACCACCATTATGTCCTTTATGCGGCGTCCGGCTACGGCTATAAGTGCAAGCACTATTCCCGAGCCGGCCAGTGCGGCGCCTGTCATGCCGATTGACGCCGCCGTTCCCGACAGGCCTCCGGCAAGCGGCGCACCGAGTATGAACAGGGCCACAGCCAGCGACGCGCCCGAACTCACGCCGAGCACATAGGGTCCTGCAAGCGGATTGCGGAAAAGAGTCTGCATTTGCAGTCCGCTGACCGACAGTGCCATTCCCGATATCACGGCGACTATGCCTTTCACAAGCCTTATGTCGACCACAATCTTGCTCTTCGCAGGGTCGTCACTGCGTCCGAGCAAAGCGTCGGCCACATCGCCGATGCTGAGCTTCACCGAGCCTGCGCCGAGGTCAAGTAGCAACAGCAGTATGGTCAGAGCCGCAAGCAGCAGAAACATTATTGTAATCCGGCTTTTCATTGTTGTCAGTCTGAGTGGTGGTTTTATTGGCATTTGTCTCTATTGCAGTTGTCGGTAATATACCGGGCTGTATCCGGGAAGCGAATCGGGATGAAATACTTTTACAAGGTCCTGAAGTATGACATCGGGATGCATCACGCCTGATTCGTAGAAATCGTTGCCGCCGTTGGCCGACCCTTTCAGATTGTTGTTGTATACCTTGTCGGTCAGGAACGGTCTGGTATCGGTGAACCGAGGAGTCATGGCGGCTACCTGAGCTTTGGATTTGGCCTGGCCCGGATTGATCCAGATGTCGGCCCCCGACATAAGCATGTATGCTTCCTCTATGTCGATATTTTTCGAGGAGTTGCCGGTGTTCTCCCGGTATATATAATCACCTCCGGCATCGGCTATAAGCTGCGACATATAGTTGCTTGTCGACGGCATCCACCAGCTGTCGCCATAAGGGGCGTTGATCATTACCTTCGGTTTGCCGGCTATCGAGCTGAAACGGTCTTTAAGCGAGTTGTACCGATCGGCAATATTGTCAAAAAGAGCAGCGGCTTCCTCCCGTTTCCCGATGATTTCACCTATCGCCACAACCCATTCGGCTTTTGCGAGCGGCGACTCTTCGAGATAGTCGCCTATATAGATATAAGGGATGTCGAGCTCTTTGAGTTTGGCTTCAATGACACTCGGTCCGTTTACCCCGTATAAAAGGACTATGTCGGGATTCAGCATCACGATTTTCTCATAGTCGACACCGGTATCATAGCCCACGTCTGCCACCTCGTCGCCGCGTCGGAGGAGTGCCTCGCTTGTGATGAAGTCCAGCCCCGATACGCCGACCACTCTGTCGGTCGCTCCAAGGCTTTCGAGCATCGCCACAAATGTCGATGACATCGCCACAATCCTTTCGGCCGGTTTTTCTACCCGGTAACTCATAGAGACGCTGTCGGCTCCCTGCCACGGATTTTTTATCATTATGCCTGATATGGAGTCGGCGTCACACATGATGGTAAAGCCGGTGGCGTATTCCGGTTCGTAGGCGACCGTGTCGTAATCGGGGCTGTCGTTGCGGTTTACGCAGGCTGCGGGCAGCAGGCAGGCAAACAGTGCGGTTATCGTGGCGGATATGGCGTATGAAATTCTGTTTTTAGTCATGACTTTTGGCTGATTGAGAGGCAGGGTAGAGGTGATTGGGGTTGCGGTGTTGTTCCGCGACGCAAAGATAATAAAAATCTGCCGTATACAATGCAAACCGCATAGGGCAAGTTGCCGTAGGCTGCGTGGCTCGCTTTCTTTGGTAGGCAGATACATAAAAGGCGGGGAATACTTGTACGTATCCCCCGCCAGGTGATGGCAGATATATTTTGTGCTTATAGTTTTACTTTAAAGCCGACCTGTATGAGGCCCTGGGCTCCGAAACCTACTTCGCCGAACAGAGAGAAGTCGCGTGTCAGGTCGACATCAACGCCAAGCGGTGTGAGCTGCATGGCGAAATATCCCTTGTTGTAGGCGTCATCATGCTTAGGCATCATGTGTGAGATGTCGGCACCAATGCCCAGGTGGGCATACAGTTTCAGGAGGCTGTTGCGGTAATATTCATAGCGTCCGTTGAGCATAATCACATGATAGGCTACCGATGAATGGTCGGGTCCACCTTTGGTCGTGGCGCTCGAAAAGGTGTATGACGGGCCGATCCATAATTTTGGCGCCACCTTGAAATTAATGCCGAAATTTACCGCTCCCCACGCGTTGTTGACATGGTCCCATCCGTCATGATAGTCGCATGCGTCCATCATAGTATAGCCGCCGTATGAAAATGTCAATTCTGTCTTCTGTGCTTTGGCGGGAACTGCAAGTGCCACAACTGCAAGCATGGCAAGTAAAAATTTTTTCATAATCTCTCAGTTTGATTAATATTTGTGATTCAATAGTTCTTCTGTATATTTCTTCATGCCTCAACAGAAGCATCGACGCTTTTATAACAACTTCACACCCGTAAAAGGTTTTTCACATTTGAATTAAAATAAAGTTCTTCTGCTTTGATTGGCTGGGTTATAATGTGTTGTAAGGTTGTAAATTTTTATAGAACATAGTGTAGGAAGTCGCAAGATTCACAAAATGCGACACCCTTTAAGTAAAGCGTCCATGCAGATTGCTACTGCTATTGACTGCTGATGACAGTTCTGGCGTGATAGGTTTGCGCCCTCCCCCTCATGGAAATCGTTGACCATAAAAACACGAAAAAAGTGGAAAAAATTAACCATATTTTATGAAAATATCGAATAAATTTATTATTTTTGCATTGTAATACCTCCGAATTACCTATATCTTACTTTTTATTATTTGCATTTTTTAATCTAACTTGTTTATTATCACTCTTTTATCGGAATAAAATTCATTATTTTTTTTAATAAGACCAAATAGAGGCATTCCGGTTGCAATTCAGACTATATTGCAACATCGTCTCTGTATAATACTGAGTTATAATTTCTGACACAACCGGATACCGTAATTGTATTCCGGTCGGTAGGAATAAAAAATATATTGCATCTGAAATTTTTCCGTACAGCGGAACTGTTTTTTTGCAAAAGATATAATTGATAGAATATTAGAAATAAAGCAACAAAAGTGAATCATAGGTTAGGGATCCGGTGGCTCGTGAGAGTCGTCGGATTTCGTTTTATAGAATCCTTTGTTTTGAGACACCCTCTTAAATCCAAATACTCTCTGGGATGGGCTGCTCGGTAATGCAAAAAAATATTATGCAATATTGGTGGCTTCGGCATAAAATTGTTATCTTTGTCGGAAAATTTGTTTCATTTATCCGATTTGTGGCGGTTATGACTGTTTCAGGTCTCGTAGGAAATCGGTATTAATGAGGCTTAAATCAATGTTATATGAAGAAAACTATCGTTGCTGCGCTTATTGCAGCGGTATGCCCGATGGCTGCTTCGGCCGAAGGATACCAAATCAACACTCTGAGTGCCAAGCAGAATGGTATGGGACATACCGGAACAGCACTTCATCTCGGCGCCGAAAGCCAGATATTCAACCCTGCAGGAATGGGTTGGCTTGACAAATCTTTTGAATTGTCGGCAAGCGTATCGCCGATATTCGCCGACGGCGAGGCAACGCCGAAATCAACCGGCGTCACCTACAAGACCGACAACAAGGCCGCAACTCCGATGAGTGTCAACGTCGGTTTCTCAATCTACGACAACCTGAAGGCCGGTATCGCATTCTATACACCCTACGGATCGTCAATCAACTGGACCGACAACTGGCCCGGAGCCGACCTCAACCAGTCGGTAAGCCTCAAGGTGTTCACAATCCAGCCTACTCTTGCCTGGAAAATAACACCGAAATTAAGTGTCGGCGCGGGTCTTATGGTGACATGGGGCTCGGTTGACCTCAACAA
>CAMWJS010000087.1 GCA_947174635.1 uncultured Muribaculaceae bacterium | reverse complement strand
AGCCGTGCGTCCCTACATCGCAAACCGAAATTTTGGAGTTCTGCAACACCCTCGCCAAGCAACTGATAATCAATTTTTGTTATCGGCTGCTCCGGGGAGCAGCCCTACATCATGCGGTCGTCAACATCAGTTCTGCAACACCCGCGTTAATGTATATTACGCATAGGAATTTCTAAAACTGTCGATTACAAACAACAGTTTTTGCGAAAATTGTCGGTTGGAGACGACAATTTTCACTGTTTTTTGCCCCAGCGGGATTGCTGGAGTTGGGCGAGACGGTCTTCGGCAGGGTTGGAACAGGGGTTCCAGAAGCGGGTTCCCTGCAGAGCATCGGGGAGGTATTGCTGCACCACGAAGTTGCCGGGATAGTCGTGGGCATATTTGTAGTCGGCGCCGTAGCCCATATCCTTCATTAGCGATGTCGGTGCGTTGCGTATGTGCAACGGCACAGGCAGGTCGCCGGTCTGCGCCACATTGGCCAGAGCTGAATTGATAGCTATGTAGGCCGAGTTGCTTTTGGCCGATGTAGCGAGATAGATGGTACATTCGGCAAGTGGGATACGCCCTTCGGGCATACCGATTTTCTTTATCACATCGTAGACAGTATTGGCAAGCAGCAGGGCATTTGGATTGGCAAGTCCGATATCTTCGGCAGCAAGGATGGCAAGTCGGCGCGCGATAAATTCAGGGTCCTCCCCACCCGCAATCATGCGTGCAAGCCAATAGATGGCCGCATCGGGGTCACTGCCACGCACGCTCTTGATGAACGCCGATATTATATCATAGTGCATCTCGCCGTTCTTATCGTAGGCCGACGGATTTTCCTGCAGGCGCTCGGTGACAGTGGCGTCATCAATCACGACAGGCTGACCTGCACCCACCGACTGTTCGAGCAGGTCGAGAATATTGAGGAGCTTGCGGGCATCGCCACCTGCGAAGCGGAACAGCGCCGTTGTCTCCCTGACCTGCACATCGCGTTTCGAAAGCACTTCATCGTGCGCAACGGCATGGTCGAGAAGCCGCTGAAGCTCGGGAGCCTCAAGCGGACGGAGCGTGTAGACCTGCGCCCTTGACAGCAACGGGCGTATCACCTCGAAAGAGGGATTCTCGGTGGTAGCGCCTATCAGCGTGACGATACCGCTTTCGACGGCGCCGAGCAGTGAGTCCTGCTGCGATTTGCTGAAACGATGGATTTCGTCGATAAAAAGTATCGGACGCCCCTTGGTGAACATGCCGCGGATATCATTGCGGCAACGCTCAATGACTTCGCGCACATCTTTCACCCCGGCGGTGACGGCCGATAGCGTGTAGAACGGCGACTCGGTGGTGTTGGCAATGATGCGCGCCAGCGTGGTCTTGCCTACTCCGGGGGGGCCCCACAATATGAAAGAGGCGACATTGCCGGAATCAATCATGCGTCGGAGCACCTTGTCGGGACCGACGAGGTGGGTCTGCCCGATATAGTCGTCGAGCGTGCGCGGACGCAGGCGCTCGGCAAGCGGGGGGAGTATTTTAGTGTTGATGTCTTCGTTGTCCATGAGGGGAAATCAGATGCTTTCGTGATTAGATTTTTTTGAAAACGCGGTCATAGAGAGCGTCGGCCGCACGCTCGCCGTCGACAGCCGCCGATACGATGCCACCCGCATAGCCGGCTCCTTCGCCCGACGGGAACAGCGCCTCAACGTTGACGGAGCAAAGCGTGGCGTCGTCACGGACTATCCTGACGGGAGCCGATGTGCGTGTCTCGCAACCGAGCACTATGGCTTTGTCGGTGAGAAATCCGCGCGATTTGCGGCCAAATTCCTCGAAGCCTTTGCGCAGACGGCGCGAGATAGGTGCGGGGAGCAACAGGTCGACACGGGCCGGATGAACACCGGCGGCGTATGACGATGCCGGAAGGGATGCCGACACTCGGCCTGCGACGAAATCGGTCATGCGCTGTGCCGGGGCATTCTGCGTATTGCCGCTCTCCTCGTAGAAAGCCTTCTCGATTTCCTCCTGCAGTTCCATTATCTTCAGAGTGCCGCTGTATTGTGTGACATCATCAGGGAGGATTTCCACCACCATACCCGAATTGGCCCATCGGGTGCCGCGCGAAGCGGGCGACATGCCGTTGACAGCCTGCTGCATGGGGCCGCTTGCCGAGGGGATTACAAATCCGCCCGGACACATGCAGAACGAATAGACCGCGCGGTCGTCGACACGTGTCAGCATAGAATATTCAGCGGCAGGAAGGTATTTGCCGCGTCCCTGCGGGTTGTGGTACTGGATTGAGTCGATGAGCTGCTGCGGGTGTTCAAGGCGTACGCCGATGGCTATACCCTTGGGCTCCATAGCCACGCCGCTGTCGAGTAGCATGCGGTAGGTGTCGCGCGCGGAGTGTCCCGTGGCGAGGATTACCGGGCCTCGGTAGGTGTCGCCCGATGCGGTGCTTACGCCCTCGATGCACACCGCCTCTCCATCCTTGCCGAGCAACAGGGATGTGACGCGTGAAGAGAAATGCACCTCTCCCCCGCATCGTATTATTGTATCGCGCATGGCCTTGATGACGACCGGCAGACGGTCGGTGCCGATATGCGGATGAGCGTCGACCAGAATGTCAGACGAAGCTCCGTGCTGGCAGAATATCTGTAGAATTTTCTCCACATTGCCCCGTTTTTTAGAGCGTGTGTACAGCTTGCCGTCGGAGAAAGCGCCGGCTCCCCCCTCGCCGAAACAGTAGTTGGAATCGGGGTCGACGACATTGTTGCGCGAAATCTGCGCCATGTCGACACGGCGTGCGTCGACATCCTTGCCTCGCTCGAGTATTATGGGACGGACACCAAGTTCAATCAGCCTCAGGGCAGCGAAAAGGCCGGCCGGACCGGCTCCTACGACAATGGCCTGCGGGGCGGTGCTGACATCGCCATAACAAACAGGATTCAGCAGCGGCGACTGCGGCGCATCCTCGCCAACGTAGACATCGACAGTGAGGTTGACCATGACGCGCCGCTGACGGGCGTCGATTGAACGTTTTTTTACCACGATGTCACGTATGGCATTGGCATCGACATCAAGAGCGGATGATGCCCGGGCTTTGAGAAGCAGAGGTGTGGCGGCAGTGCGGGGGTCGACACGTAGCTGTAGGTTATGTATCATAATTTTCGGATCAGTATTGGGTTGTTGGAAGCGACGGCAACGACATGAACTTGCGATTCTGGCGTCGCATCATTATTATAAGAGTTATCAGCGCCACGACAAAAGCGAGGAAGTCGGAAGCGGCCATACCTGCCCAGACTCCGTCAATGCCGAAAAATGCAGGCAATATCAGCAGAAACGGTATCAGGAAAATGAGCTGTCGTGTAAGCGACAGGAATATTGAAAGTTTCGGTTTGCCGATTGACTGGAAGAAGTTGGTAATCACAATCTGGCACCCGACCACCGGAAAGCAGATGAAGTAGACGCGAAATCCGTTACGGGCAATATCGACAAGCTCCCTGTCGATGGTAAAAAATTCGCTGATTGTGTCGGGAAACAGTTCGGTGACAGCCCAGCCGACAGTTGTGATTGAGACACCGATAAGAATGCCTTTGCGCAACGTCTGTTTGACGCGTCCCCAGTTGCCGGCGCCATAGTTAAATCCGAGTATAGGCTGCATGCCCTGCGTCACACCGAACACTATCATGACGAAAAACATCGTAGTGCGGTTGACTATACCGTATGCTCCGACAGCGAGGTTGCCGTTGCTTCCGGCACAGTCGAGCAACGCCCTGTTGAGGAACACCACTACCACGCAGGCACACACATTCATCAGAAATGGCGACATGCCTATGGCATAAATGCGTTTAACTATAGTGAAAGAGAGCCAGCTTTTATCGCGGCGGAAATGTATGTAGCTGTTTTTCGACATGAAATGGCAGAGCACCCATGTGAAAGCGGCCAACTGACCGCATATCGTTGCGAGGGCTGCGCCCCTTATGCCCCAGCCGAACACAAAAATAAAAAGAGGGCACAAAGCGATATTGACACCGACCGAAAGCAGTGCCGAGACCATAGCCTTGGCCGGATAGCCGGTGGCTCGCATAAGATTGTTGAGCCCGATGAACACATAGGCTATCGGAGTGCCGGCAAGAATAACCTGCATGAATTCGCGGGCGTATGGCAACGTTTCGGCCGTGGCTCCGAAGAACAGCAGTATGGGGTCGAGAAAAATCAATGTCGTGCCGCCGAATATCAGCGAATGGATGAGACAAAGCGTCAGCACATTGTTGATTACCTCCGACGCACGCGCTATATTTTTCTGCCCCATGAAGATGGAGGTGATCGTAGCGCCGCCGACGGCAATGAGCATACAGAAAGCTATCACCAGATTCATAAGCGGAAACGTGATAGCCAGACCGGCTATCGCCATCGCGCCTACACCCCTGCCGATAAAAATCGAGTCGATGATATTGTACAGCGAAGTCACCACACTGGCGATGACAGCCGGCACGGAGTATTGCATCAGAAGGCGTCCGATGGGGCGTGTTCCAAGTATGGTCGGGTCGGAATTTGGTCTTGATTTATTCATATGCTGCAAAATTAACGCTTTATAATAGGAAAATAGCTGAAAAATGTCTTATTTTTGCAAAGTTTCACAAAAAAACTACTATAACGATGCATAAAAACGTAGCTGTATTATTTGACCTGGACGGAGTATTGATTGATACAGAAGGCTTGTATACAGAATTTTGGGCCGAAACCGGACGCATATTCGGCATTCCCTCCCCAACGTTTGCCGCCGACATCAAGGGGACGACATTGAAGAGCATACTCAACTATTTTCCGGGCGACGAGCTCAAAGCGAAAGTGATGCAGCGGATACACGACTTCGAGGATACGATGCAATACCGCATGTTTGCCGGCGTGGAAGCCTTCCTCAAATCACTGAAGGATGCCGGCATACCTACAGCCATCGTCACAAGCAGCGACGAGGTGAAGATGGCATGCCTCTACGAGCAGTTGCCACAATTGCGCGACATGGTCGACGTGGTGATTGACGCGTCGATGGTGACGCGGTCGAAGCCCGACCCGCAAGGCTATCTTCTTGCCGCCGAAAAGCTCGGCTGCCCCGCTGACGACTGCTACGTATTCGAGGACTCGCTCCAGGGCCTCGAAGCGGGACGCCGTGCCGGAGCTACCGTAATCGGACTTGCCACAACCAACCCGGCCGAGCAGGTTACACCCCTCTGCGACTACCTGCTGCCGTCGTTTACCGGCCTCACCATAGACAGAATGCTTGCGGTAAAGAAGCAGAAAAATGAATGATTCCTTATAACCCATTTTTAACCTTTAAAATAATACCCATTATGAAAAAAGCCTTTTTATCTTTGGCTATGCTAATTGCCATGATTGCGTCACTCACCGCCTGCTCCGATGCCAAAGCCCAGAGCAATGATCCGTATCAGAATGAAATCGAAAAGATGCTGGAACTGACCAATGCACGTGAGGTCATGGTTACGACTATGGTCAACTTATACACCAACATGCATCTGCCTGTCTGTGACATCAACGGATTGTCAGAAGCTATTGTCGACGGTATATGGGATGACTATGTGACCGAATGTGTTGTACCCGTCTACAAAAAGTATTTCTCTTTTGACGAAGTTAAAGCCCTCAACGACTTCTACGGGACACCTCTTGGAGAAAAACTGGCGAAAAACAACAGCCAGATTATAAATGAGTGTTCACAACTGACATCAGAAAAACTCACAGGCCGCATACAGGATATCGTAATGGATTATTTGAAATAATCCGACATAACATAAACAGAAAAGGCGCTTGAAAAAGGCGCCTTTTCTGTTTATTATCGGGATCGGACAATCGTCACACCTGCTGAATGTGGTTTATTCGGCGGAGAAGCGGGTGTCGAGCCATTGGATTATAGCGTCGATGGCGGTGTCGGATATCGACTCGGCTATGGTGGCGTATTCCTGCACCATGCCGGTAGTGCACCGCTGGAGCAGGTGGTTGTGCGACGGGAGCAGCACGGCATCGGCCTGCGGATTGAGCTCACGGATTGTCGACAGATTGCCGGGCAATACCTGAATATCACGGTCGCCATTGAGGGCGAGCCACGGTTTGGCTACAGCCGCGATATCGGCAGCCGGATTGTAGCGCAGAAACTGACGGTACCAGTCCGACAGCATGACATCGGCACTCGCGGCAATCTGCGCCTGGACGTTTGGCAGAGTCGCGGCCTCGCCTATGCTGCGTGACATTGTATATATAAATCCGGGGCGCGCCATGGCTGTCGGCACCTGCGACATGCATATATCGAGCAGCGACCGCTGAAGAGCCTCTTTGTCGGACTCCCATCGTCCGCTCATCGATTCGGCGATGGCACGTGTCTGCGACATAATTATAGAGTCGCCCTGCCATGCCGGGGCTGCGAGGGTCACGATAAAACTGCAATCGGGATTGTGGACCGCGAGTTTAATGGCGACACTTCCCCCCTCGCTATGACCGAGAACTCCGACGGGAACAGACGGGCACAGAGAGTCGGCCGCGGCAATCGCGCTTGCGATATCCGTCACGAAATCATCTGTAGTGGCGCCCTTGAATGAACCGCCGCTACCGCCGATGCCACGGTCGTCCATGCGGATTGAAGCGTAGCCGGCGGCAGCGAGCCTGTCGGCAATGTCGCCGAACAGCTTGTGTCCGAAAATCTCTTCGTCGCGGTTTTGCTGTCCGCTTCCGCTCGCCATGACGAGCAATGCCTTCGTGACGCCGCTGTCGGGCAACGACAACGTGCCGGCAAGAGTGATACCTGCGCTATGGTTTATGACTTCAATCTCACGTTCTTCCGCTACGGCACATATCGAAATCACGGAAGCAAGCGCTACATGCAATACTTTTTTCATATCCAATGGTTATAATGTTACCTGTATAATATCGCCGTCAGAAAGCGTAATGTCGGCTTCCCGGCCGATGTCAATATCATTGTAGCGGCATATCAAGGTCCTGTCGGCACGCGAAAGCAACTGTACGGTGGCCGAAATCGTCCGGTCTGACAGAATGCTCTGTTTCAATTGAAATTCATTATATTCAATATTCGAGGAAATGTCATCAAACATATCCGACCCAACCTCGCAGAGAATCACTATACTTTTGCCGTCGTCAAATACATCGGCCATCGTTATCCCCTCTTCGGAATAAGGACACAAGGCTTTATTGTATTCCACTACCTGATTTATAATCATACCGGAGCTTTCTTCCTGAGTCATCGGCGTTTCGCTCATCTCCCTGACCTCATCGGTAGGGATGGTTATTTCGACCGTCCTGCCTGATTTGCCACTTTTATATACGGCCCTGAAACCGACATTGCAGTCAACCAGCCCTTTTACGAAATCCTCGTTGTCCGGGAGCGACAGCAAAGCGGGCATGACAGGACGAATATATTCCTCGAAGTTATCAATGCCTGAGAAATCGGCCAAATTGATGGTAAAATTATAGACTATAAGGTTGCTGTCCTCCTCATATTTTATAAAATCGAGCTGCCCGAGAGCGCCTATGCTCTGCGGACACTCGGCGTTAATCCGTGATATTTCCTTTTTAAGCGCGGATATCTTCGGGTCGGAACAACCAGTCAATATAACAAGGACTGCCATCACAGACATCAGACAGAGTGCAAAATTCTTTTTCATGAAATTGACGATTTAAATTGTTGACAAGGCAAATGTAGTCATAAAAAATAAAAATTAATGCAAAAATTCAATTTATACCGGATTAGAGTTGCGCTTTTTATGAAAAATCTGTACCTTTGCATGCAATAAAATTTAACGCAATCATTATATGTCATTTATTGCAGATCGTGTAAAAATGGACGGACTCACTTTTGACGATGTCCTCCTTATTCCGGCTTATTCTGAGGTATTGCCCCGAGAAGTCGATTTGACCACCAAGTTTTCCCGAAACATCACATTGAACGTACCCCTCGTGTCGGCCGCAATGGATACCGTCACCGAGGCGCCTCTGGCTATTGCCATAGCCCGTGAAGGCGGCATCGGCGTAATCCACAAGAACATGTCGATTGAGGAACAGGCCCGTCAGGTCCATGCAGTGAAACGTGCGGAAAACGGCATGATTTACGATCCGGTAACCATCAAACGCGGTTCGACAGTGCGCGACGCGTTGCGAATGATGGAAGAATACCACATCGGCGGTATCCCCGTAGTAGATGACGACCGCAAACTGGTGGGTATCGTGACAAACCGCGACCTTCGTTTCGAAAGCAACCCCAACCGTCCCATCGACGAGGTGATGACAACCGAAGGCCTCGTGACCACCACCCAGACAACCGACCTGGAGAAAGCTGCCCGCATACTTCAGGAACATAAAATCGAGAAACTTCCCGTTGTAGACAACGACGGACGCCTCATAGGTCTGGTGACCTACAAAGATATCACAAAAGCCAAGGACAAACCTTTTGCCGCCAAAGACTCGCTCGGACGCCTACGCGTAGCAGCGGGAGTTGGCGTTACCGGCGACTCGATGGACCGTGTGGACGCGCTTGTAGCCGCAGGTGTCGACGCCATAGTGATTGACACGGCCCACGGCCATTCCCGCGGTGTAATCGGTGTGCTCAAAGCCGTCAAAGCCAAATACCCCGAAATTGATGTCGTGGTAGGCAACATCGCCACAGGCGAGGCAGCCCGTTATCTTGTCGAGAACGGAGCCGACGGAGTGAAAGTGGGTATCGGCCCGGGCTCTATCTGCACCACCCGCATCATAGCCGGTGTGGGCGTGCCCCAGCTTTCGGCCGTATACGATGTAGCCAAGGCCCTTGAAGGTACAGGAGTACCGTTGATTGCCGACGGCGGCATACGTTATTCGGGTGATATCGTGAAGGCTCTTGCCGCCGGAGCATACTCGGTGATGCTCGGAGGCATGCTTGCCGGCGTGGAGGAATCGCCCGGCGACACAGTGATATACAATGGCCGTAAATACAAGACATACCGTGGCATGGGCTCGCTCGAAGCGATGGAAAAAGGGTCGAAGGACCGCTATTTCCAGGCCAACGAGACCGACGCGAAGAAACTTGTGCCGGAAGGCATTGCAGCCCGCGTGCCGTTCAAAGGCTCGCTCTACGAAGTGACCTACCAGATGCTGGGAGGCCTGCGCGCAGGTATGGGATATTGCGGAGCAAACAACATCGAAAAGCTCCATAGCGCCAAGTTCACCCGCATCACAAATGCAGGTGTGGCCGAAAGCCACCCCCACGACGTGGCAATAACCGCCGAAGCGCCCAACTACAGCGCATCACACCAGTAGACCTATCTACGCAGCATCACTGCCGGATATGAGTGAAACTGACCGACAATATTGAAAAAATCCTGATACGGCATGCCGATAAAACCATGCCATATCAGGATTTTCTTAATGTTAAGTAACTGTTCAAAATTATTTTGATATTATGGCGGAAGGATTTTTTAGCCGAT
>CAMWJS010000086.1 GCA_947174635.1 uncultured Muribaculaceae bacterium | reverse complement strand
GCAAATTGTAGGGACGCGATTCAATGCTGTTTACTTAAGGAATAGATTGTCATCAGAGAGCCGAAGGCTCGGTGGTGTCACTATCCCCGTCCGACGCGTCAGCGGAGGGCGGGGTGATGGCAGCCTCCAGTGAAAGGAGCCCCAGAGGGCGACTGTGTAGGATAGCGAGTCAGGGCGAGAGTGTGATACTCTCGGATTCACTATACTACACCCAAAGGATAAAAAAACAGCGGCGGAAACCATCGGTTTCCGCCGCTGTTTTTTTATCCTTTGACTCTCGGCAATTACTTAGCTGCCTCTGCCGGAGCTTTATAGCGGGCGTTGAGGCCCGAAATGATATCAGCGGTGATGTCAAGCTCGGGAGCGAGATGTGTGCCCGGAGTCTTGATGAGTATTACGTCAAAGCCTTTGCTTGTGGCGTAATCGTTGAGGAAATTCTCAAGCGAGTCGAGCAACTGCTTCTGCTGGCTGGCAGCCTGTTCCGCAATCTGCTGTTCGCGTTGAGCTATTGCCGACTGGGCGCTGTTGGCCTTATTCTGATAGTCGCGCATGTCATTGTTGTAGCTTTCTTCCGAGAGATAGCCGTTGTTGCGCATCTTGTCCTCGATTTTCTTCTGAAGGGCGGCGATTTCCGAACTTTTCTGGCGCGCGAAGCTCTGATATGAATTCATGGCCGCTTCAGCCTCTGAATTAAGCAGCTCGACAAGCTTATAATTGTTGGATACTGAGTCGAGGTCATACCAACGTATATTTGTCGTTCCTTCGACAGCCTCTTTGGCCGGCGCTGACTGGTTTCCGTTTCCTTCCACTTTGTCACTGCCGCCGCATGAGGTGACTGTCGTCGCCGAAGCGATAATGGCAGCTGCAAGAAGTGCTGATTTCTTCATGTTGAGTTTTTTATAGGTTAATGTTTTGTTTTTGCATCTTTCAGTTCTGCCGCCTTTTTCATAGCCGCGCGGCGCCGGCCCTCGATTTCATGCGCGTGGCCCGATGGAAATTTACCGTTGCGGGTAAAAAACACTTTGACCCCGAGCGCTACAATGGCCAATGCCAGCAATATGACTGATATTAATAATGTTTTTACCATTGTAGAGTAATTCGACGTGCAAATATATGAAAGAAAGTAGAATTATTTGCAGAATATCATTTTATTTTTGTAACTTAGTCAGCGGATATTGCTCGTTTTTAACATCTTTTTTTTATTCGGCAATATTTGTAAATACAACTTAACACTCACAACAATATTAATACCATAAAAATTTAAGATTATGGAAGTAAAAGACCTTGAACCGAAAATCGTATTTCAGATTTTCGATGAAATTACAAAAATACCCCGTCCTTCCAAAAAGGAAGAGAAAATACGCCGGTATCTCCTTGACTTCGCAAAGAAGCACAACATAGAGGCAAAGACCGACGAAGTCGGCAACGTGGTCATGTACAAGCCCGCCACTCCCGGACATGAGAACGCCCCCATTGTTGTCATGCAGGGACACATGGACATGGTCTGCGAAAGCGACCACAAAGGTTTTGACTTCGACAATTCCCCCATCACCACCATCATCGACGGCGACTGGGTGAAGGCCGACGGTACCACTCTCGGCGCCGACAACGGCATCGGTGTGGCTGCATCGCTCGCCGCGATGATCGACGATACCCTTGTACACGGTCCGCTCGAAGTGCTCGTCACTGTCGATGAGGAAACCGGTATGACCGGTGCCATCAACCTCGGCAAAGACATGATACACGGCAAAATCCTCCTCAATCTTGACTCGGAAGACGATGCCGAAGTGTTTATCGGCTGTGCCGGAGGCGTCGACACAACTGCTGTTTTCAAATACGAGCGCTCGATGGCTCCCACCGATTACCAGTACTTCAAAATTGAAGTCAAGAACGGCCTTGGCGGACACTCCGGCGGCGACATCCACCTCGGACACGCCAACGCCAACAAGCTTCTTGCGCGTTTCCTCTGGAATCTGTCGCAGAAGCATGAGGTATCGGTTGCCGAATTCGACGGCGGTAACCTGCGCAACGCCATTCCCCGTGCCGCACATGCTGTCGTCGGCGTCCACACTTCCTGCAAAGAGGACGTGCGCATAGCCCTCAATTGCTATGCCGCTGAAATAGCCAACGAGTATGCAGGCCTCGAGCCCACGCTGTCCATCGACATGGAGAGTGTCGACCGTCCCGAATTCTGCATCGACTCCCGCACATCGCTCAATCTTATCCGCGCTCTCTACTGTGCCCCCCACGGAGTCGTGTCAATGAGCCGCGACCTCGAAGGACTTGTAGAAACCTCTACCAACCTTGCCGCCGTAAAGATGAAGCCCGACAACGAAATCCTCATCACCACCTCGCAGCGCAGCTCGGTGGAATCGCGCAAATGGGATATCGCCAACCAGGTCGAAGCTGTCTTTACTCTCGCCGGCGCACACGTCACTCACGGCGACGGATATCCCGGATGGCAGCCCGACATGAACTCTCCCATAATGAAAATCGCATCAGATGCTTATGAGGAACTGTTCGGCATCAGGCCTGCCATAAAGGCCATCCACGCAGGTCTCGAATGCGGATTGTTCAAATCTGTATACCCCGAGCTTGATATGGTATCGTTCGGCCCGACATTGCGTGGCGTGCATTCTCCGTCCGAGAAGATGTTCATACCTGCGGTCGAACGCTTCTGGCTGCAACTCCGCCGCATTCTTGAGAAGGTCGCCGACATCAAGTGAACCGTCTCATCGTAATAATACTTCTGGCTCTGACCCCGGTCGCGGTTTATCCGCAATCGGGTGCAGAGCCTTTTATTGAATATTTCCCTACTCGGGGTGAAGAATGGCTTGACTCAGCCTATTTCTCTCAGTGGTATCAGCTCCCGATGTCCGATGTCAGGAACTCCTGTGTCCCCCTATCCGAAAAAGACTATATCGAGGTCGCAGCCGAACTCGGGGTCGAAGTCGCGGCTATAAAGGCCGTGGTTGATATAGAGACCGGACGCAAGCACCTCGGATTCTGGAAGCAAGGGAAAGCCATCATAAATTTCGACCTCTCGATCTATCGCGTATATGCTCCCAGGCACGGCGTCAGCCTGACCCGGGCCCGCAAGAAATATCCTGTGATATTCCGTTCGCCCGATGTCAGAAAATACGGCTCGCTCCAGGCCGCGCAATACGCACGCCTTGAAGCTGCAATGGAAATAGACAGCGCTTCGGCGCTTGAAAGCTGCTTCTGGGGCATGTTCCAGATTGGCGGCTTCAACTGGAAACAGTGCGGATGTCAGAGCATCGACGAGTTCTGTATGCTGATGAACCGCTCCGAGCGCGACCAGCTTGAACTCTTTGCCGCCTTTTGCCGCACCAACAATCTTGTGCGTTTCATTCAGAAAAAAGACTGGGCATCGTTTGCCCTCCGCTACAATGGTCCCGGCTACAGGAAACTGCGCTATCACAAAAAAATGGCCGAAGCATACAAAAAATTCAGCAACGCGTCCAAACATTAAACGCCCCTGCGTTGTATACCTTTTGTGAATACTTAAATTTTAAACAGTTAAGTAACTTACTTGCTTGATTTTATGACACAATTTCTGGCTCAATGCCATCTGCTCGGACCTGCGATTGGTCTCGCTACGTTTTTGATTATAGGTTTCTTCCACCCCGTGGTAATCCGCACCGAATATCATTTCGGCACACGTCCCTGGTGGGTGTTCCTCGTAGTAGGCATAGCTGCCGTAGCTGCATCTGTGATTGTTGCCGATGTTTTCTGGTCGAGCATACTCGGCGTCTTCGGTTTCTCCTCGTTCTGGACCATAAAAGAACTCTTCGAACAGCGCGAACGTGTCATCAAAGGCTGGTTCCCCAAAAATCCTGCCCGCGCGTCAGAATATGAAACGGCAAAGGCCCATGACTCCGGAATGCCGTTCAATAAAAAGTCGTGACGTACAGTCTCTTCATCCCCGAGGTTTCGCGCGCTATCTCGCCCTGAGCTGCCAGAATGCAACGGCTGCCGCAGCCGCAACATTGAGCGAGTCCACCCCGTGCGCCATCGGTATGCGTGCCACATAGTCGGCTCCCTCTATCACCGTTTTGGCAAGCCCGTCACCCTCGGTGCCCATTATGACGGCAAGCTTTTCCACGGCATTAAGCTCCTTGTCGTCGATTGGCACCGAATTGTCGGTCAGCGCCATCGCAGCCGTCGTGAACCCGGCTTCGCGCAGATCTCCCACCGGGTCGTCGAGCCACGTCCAAGGCACTAAAAACACCGAACCCATCGACACCCTTATGCTTCTTCGGTTAAGCGGGTCGCACGAAGTGCGCGTCAGCAGCACACCGTCAATACCCAGTGCCGCGGCCGAGCGGAATATCGCGCCTATGTTTGTTGTGTCTGTAACGCCGTCGATGACTACGACTCTGCGTGCATCGCGGCATATCGCATCCACACTTGGCAACGTTTTGCGGCGCATCGCGCAGAGCACCCCGCGTGTCAGCTTGTAGCCGGTGATCGATGCAAGCGTCTCGCGGGCGCCGGTGTAAACTTTCATTTCCGGCGCTCGGGCTATGATGCCGGCGGCATCCCCCGTGATATGCTTCTCCTCACAGAGCATCGCCACAGGAGTGTATCCTGCGTCAAGGGCTACATTTATCACTTTCGGACTCTCCGCTATCAGCAATCCTTCATCAGGATTGAGCCTGTTGCGGAGCTGCGCCTCGGTAAGGCTTGTGAACACCGCTGTCCGCGGGTCGTTGATGTCGGTTATATATTCGGTAACGCTCATTGCTTCATAAGTCGGGAAAATTCCTTTTTACCCTTGAGGTAGTAGGATGTCAGTATGTCGGGTGCGTCGCATATAAGGTTTTCGGTCGGGGAGGGGAGGGTGTCGTAGGCATGCTTCATGCGTCTGAAATCACGGTGGGCACGCAATATCGCCCCCGCGTCGCCCCATTTCATCGTGGCTACGGATTTTCCCCATGCTATCGTGTCGAGCAGACGCCTCACGATAAGCGCCCTCCGTCTCCCTTTGTGCGGAAGGTTCTTATAGAGCATCAGCAGATTGTTGCGGAAGTTGAGATACGTCTTTCGCGGATTGCCGGCCGGAAGCGAACCGCCCCCCAGATGATACACCTTCGATGTCGGCACCGCCCTTAACCGGTACCCTGCCAGACGCAGGCGCCAGCAGAGGTCTATCTCCTCCATGTGTGCGAAAAACGCGCCGTCGAGCCCTCCTGCGTCGAGGTAACAGCGCCGTCTCACCATGAGTGCCGCTCCCGAAGCCCACGCCACATCGGCCGGCGTGTCATACTGTCCCCTGTCTGCTTCGACGGTGCCGAATATGCGGCCACGGCAATAGGGGTACCCGTGGCGGTCGATATAGCCGCCGCACGCCCCGGCATATTCAAACATCTCAGGCTTCTCCACCGACATTATTTTGGGCTGGCATGCAGCCACGTCGCTGTTGCGGCGCATCTCATCCTTGAGACCGTCGAGCCACCCGTCGGTGGTGGCGACATCGCTGTTTAGCAGCACTACATACTCATGCCCGACGGCGGCCAGTGCGCGGTTGTAGCCCTCGGCAAATCCGTAGTTGGTGTCGAATGCCATGACCTTTACTGTCGGGAACTCATCGGCGAGCACCTTTAGCGAATTGTCGCTGCTGCCGTTGTCCACGACAATAATGTCGGCCTCGCTTTCGGGCGTGGTTCTAACTACCTCAGGTAGAAAACGGCGCATCATCTCTGCGCCGTTCCAGTTGAGTATCATTACTGCCGTATCTTTCATCGTCAGTTCGCTCTCTTTTATTGTTAAGTAACTGTTCAAAATTATTTTGATAATATTAAAATAATGAGAATGGTGGGTATAAAATGATGTTAAACAGTTACTTAATACGGTTTAAATTCAAACACTCTCTTAATATTCCACTTTGTCCTCTTTCGCGGCCCATTTCTCGAACGCGCGTATGCTGTAGTCGTTTTCCATGTGTATGCATGGTATCATGCGCTCCGATTTCGGCTTGTCGAGTTCGCGGTAGATGAACTGGTCTGAAAAATTGATTTTATCGGCGTCCTCCTGGGTGTTGCCGTAATATATCCGGCTCACACCGGCCCAGTAGAGGGCGCTCAGGCACATCGGGCACGGCTCGCACGAACTGTACACCACGCACCCTTTCAGCGAGAATGTCTTCTCCGATGCGCATGCCGCACGAATGGCGTTCACCTCGGCGTGTGCCGTCGGGTCATTGGTCAGGGTCACTGTATTGACGCCGGTCGATACTATCTCGCCGTCGCGCACTATCACTGCCCCGAACGGGCCTCCTCCATTATCTATGTTGTCAGACGCAAGGTCCGATGCGAGCTGCATGAAATGAATGTCTGCATCGCTGAAATATTTCTTGTCCATGTCTATCGTTTTTTATGGTTAACAGACTTGCAATTTAATGATTTTTTTTGAATTATCATTGACCGGATACATATTTGACGCCCTTACGCCCGCTATCCATAGCGGTTTGCCGTCGATTGTCAGTATGAAGGCCCGGTTTTTCTCCGAACGCGACATCTTCAGGTCCGAGAATATATCGCTCACGAGTCTTTGTCCCGGAGCTCCGAACGGCCGCATTCTGTCTCCGTCCCTGCGGTGGCGCAGAGTGAATTTGTGCGGTTCGTCGAGCACCGATGCGTCAAGCCACAGCGTGTCCTTTCCTTTCGGGCTGCATCGAAACTCTTCGTAATCCACCGTCGTGACATGCAGCCTGACAGGGGAGTGGATATCCTCCCGGAGCGATATTTCATATTCCTTATCGTCATATTCCACATATCGCTCCAGCTTGCCGTGGTGCAGTTCGAGCTGCTTCCCGTTGTCGGCGGGAAACAGTCGCGATGCCCTGTTCTCAGGCTCGGAAAGTATCTGTTCCACGACATCCGTTCCTGCCTCGCATCCCAGTGCGTGCGGTATGAGCATATACAGTGTTCCGCTCATGTCGTCCACATCGCGGGTCATCGCCTCGATGTCTATCTTTCCGTCCGGGCAATATCGTTCCGCGCACCATTTCAGATACGTCGCGATCATCGACGCGCTGTGTCTCATCGCCTTGGCGGTGCGCGCCATTCCGGCTCCGGCTGTCGGTATCAGCTCATACAGTTTTGGTATCAGTATGTTGCGCAATGCGTTGCGCCGGTAGTCATTGGCGAGGTTTGTGGAGTCGGTGCGGAATTCCTGGTTCAGTTCTTTCAGATAATCCTCTATCTCGGCGCGTGTCAGCCCGAGCATCGGACGTATGTATATTCCCCGTACAGGCGCTATCCCCGACAATCCCTTGGGGCCGCTGCCGCGAGTGAGGTTGAGGAGCATCGTCTCTATTGAGTCCTCGCAGTGGTGCCCCAGCGCTATGTGGCTTAATGAGAGTGTCTTGGCCTGCTCTTCAAACCATTCGTACCTTAGCCGGCGGCATGCCATCTCTATCGATTCCCCGGGCTTTCGCTCTCCGTGGGTGTCAAATTTTATCTTATACAGTTTTGTTCCGAGCTTTTCGGCAAGTCGCGAACAGAAGAGGCTGTCGCCGTCGCTTTCGTCGCCGCGCAGCGAAAAATCGCAGTGCAGCGCCGTCACGTCATATCCCAGACGTGCATACGCCGTAAGCAGCGCCACCGAGTCGGCCCCGCCGCTCAGCGCTACTCCGAGCCGTGTGCCGCGGTCTGCTCCGAGGCTGCGGCTCATTCCGGCAATGCTCTCTTCAAACTGTTGTGTTGTCATTGACTTCTCTATTCAAGCATGGCGGCCACTCGTTCAAGCGCGGCTATAAACTTGTCGGCCTCCTCGATTGTGTTATACACTGCAAACGATGCCCTTACCGTGCCCTCGATGCCGAGAGCATGCATCAGCGGCTGGGCGCAGTGGTGTCCTGTGCGCACCTCTATCCCCTGGGTGTCGAGCAGCATTCCGATGTCGTAGTGATGCCCCTTGCCGATAAGGAACGATATGACGGCCGACTTGTCAGCAGCCGTGCCGAATATCCTCATCCCCGGTATCTGCATCATCCGCTCTGTAGTGTATGTCAGCAGCTTGTGCTCGTGGGCCTCGATGTTGTCATAGCCTGTCTCCTCTATGAAGTCAAGCGCCTTGTCAAGCGCGGCTATTCCGACAAAATCCGGTGTTCCGGCCTCGAATTTGAACGGAAGCTCGGCGTATGTCGTGTGCTCGAAACTTACATTGGCAATCATTTCTCCGCCTCCCTGATATGGTGGCATCATCTCAAGCCATTTTTTCTTTCCGTAGAGCACGCCGATACCTGTCGGCCCGTACATCTTGTGGGCTGAGAACGCATAGAAGTCGGCGTCGAGTTCTCTGACATCCACTTTCATGTGCGGCACTGCCTGCGCTCCGTCTATCAGCACCGGCACCCCGTTGGCATGCGCGGTGGCTATCATCTCCTTTATCGGATTGACCGTGCCCAGCACATTCGACACATGGCATACCGACACCAGCTTGGTGCGTTCGTTGAACAGCGAGCGGTATGCGTTCATGTCAAGCTCGCCGCGCCCGTTGACGGGTACCACGCGCAGTATGATGCGCTTGCGCCGGCCGAGCAGTTGCCACGGCACAATATTGGCGTGGTGCTCCATGACGGTGAGTATTATCTCGTCGCCGTTTTCCAGAAAGTCACCGAACGACGACGCCACGAGATTGATTGACTCCGTGGTGCCGCGGGTGAAGATTATCTCCTGTTCCGACGAGGCGTTTATCCATTGTGCCACACGTCGGCGGGTCGCTTCCTGCAGGTCGGTCGCTTCCTGCGATATCGACGACACTCCGCGGTGCACGTTGGCTTTCGTCGTGGTGTACATGCGTTCTATCGCCTCCACCACACGCATCGGTGTCTGCGACGTGGCTGTATTGTCGAGATAAATCAAATCCTTACCCTTTATCTTGCGCTCAAGTATCGGAAATTGCTCTCTTATTTTAGTTAGATCCATAATCAGGTCAGCTATATATAATAGTGCGGATTGATGTCGCCCGGCTTCGTTGTTGCCTTTTTTACTGGCGGTGGAACTTGGCGGCATGTTCCTGTCGCACTTCTATAATAATAACAATGCAAAAGTAATAAATTTCTTCGAAAAATAAGTCTGGACGTAAATTTTACCATAACGGGGATTTTTATTATATTTGCCTCTGACAACGTAATTCATCTCATTTATGAAATATCATTATCCCACCTCAGGCACATGTTCGCGTGCCATCGATATCGAAATCACCGACGGTATCATATCTTCAGTAGCCTTCACCGGCGGCTGCCACGGCAACACTCAGGGCATCGCCGCGCTTGTCGTAGGACAGAAACCGGCGCATGTCATAGAGCGCCTCAAAGGTATACGTTGCGGAGCGAAACCCACCTCGTGCCCCGACCAGCTGGCTGCCGCTCTGTCTCAGATTGAAGCGCAGCAGAAGTAGCCTTCCGTTCGTGTCCGGTCATCGCGCCGTTTGGCTCTAATGCCTGTTTATTGGTAAATTTTGCGAAAATACAAGGCATAGTATTAAACCATATCGTCTGCTATGCGTCAAAATGGCAGTTGCAATTGTAACAATTTGTACTTTTGTGCGTTTACTTTATAAATTTGAAGCATTATGAAACGTATCTTGAGAATATTGGCCATCGCTGCAATCTGCGGCATTCTGGTAGCCCCTCAGGTGGATGCTCGCAATTCGCGGCCTTCCCATAGTCAGACCAACGGCAAGTCTGCACGTGGCAACGGCGGACGCTCCGGAGGTCGTGCTAACGGTGGCCCGGCGCATGATAAATCTTCGGCTCGCCCTGGCAACAACGGCCATCACAACGGCGGCGGT
>CAMWJS010000085.1 GCA_947174635.1 uncultured Muribaculaceae bacterium | reverse complement strand
CGCTTAGTAGCCGCGGTTTTCAACCGCGGAAAGTTTAGTTCTGCAACACCCTCAATTGTGACGAAACCCCAGGCGCAGCCTGGGGTATTCCAATAATCAATACGTTAGCCTCGGAGAGGCGTCATTGTGATAACCGGTGTCATAAGATGTTGAGTTCTGTTACCTCCTGTTGACTTGAGGCATTACAACTCATTGCGGGAAAGTGGCCGGAATTTCCATTGCCACCATCCTGACCCCACCTTTCATCAGCGTGACAGAGAAATGTTTTTCTCCTTGGCGATGCGGCGCATGTTGAGAATGGCATAGCGCATGCGGCCCAATGCGGTGTTGATGCTCACATTGGTAGCCTTGGCTATATCCTTGAAACTCATGTCGCGGAAAAAGCGCATATCGATTACCTCGCGCTGCAGCTGCGGCAACTGGTTCATGATATTTACCACATCGGCTGATATCTGGGATTCGATCATAAAATCCTCAATCGTATCTTCGGCAAGCTCCTTGCGATTGAGAAGAGAGAAATCAGTATCATCGGCAGAAACAACACCGTTGGCTTTCTCCTGACGGTAAAAGTCGATGATGTGATTGTGTGCTATGCGGGTAATCCACGCCGAGAATTTTCCACTCTCGGTGTAACGTCCCTGCTTGATCGTAGTAATAGCTTTGACAAAAGTCTCCTGAAAAATATCATCGGCAAGCTCCCTGTTTTTGACAATATTGAATACATAGGAGAAGACACGGCTCTGGTGGCGTGTCAATAATGTGTCGAAAGCCTCGTTGTTACCATCGGCATAGGCTGCTACCAACTGTTCGTCGGAGAGCCGCGTAAGATTTTGCATTACTATATTTTGAAGTGTTAATAAAGAGTAATGATGGTCAATAGGCTATAGTCAGATTAAATTAATAAAAGAAATCATCGAAAAAAACGGTTGACATACGCCCTTATTTTTTCCGTAGCTACAAATTTACAATATGTTTTTCTTTTCACCAAAGGTGTATTGCCAATTTAATATGGCAATTAACTATTCTTAATAAAAAATATCGGCCATTGAGGCAATTTTATCCTACAATACACGTTGTCGCCTCAAAACACCGGTCGAGATATTTCCATAAGTAACTGTTCAAAATAAAGAGAACGGTTAATATAAAATAATTTTAAACAGTTACTTATATAAAAAATTCAGACACAACACAATAAAAAAAGCTTCCGGAGCGTTATAACTATGCTTATAATTCATCAAAACACATTATGCCAATGAAGAATATCTCTACCCCAACCCCAACATCACACGTGTCACAAAAAGAAATAAAAATTGAAAAACCTGCCCGACGTACACTTAATTTCCTGCGCCAGTTCGCGCGAGTGTATCAGTCACCGCGCATCGCCGGATTGCCGGGAATAGTATTGAATTAACGTAACCATACGAAAGAAGCCGACTTGAAATACCAAAATCAAGTCGGCTTCTTTCGTATTGAGCCTCTACAATCAATGTAGTAACGATTACCTATCTGTCACCACCCGACATCTTCCTTAATTCAACGAATTCAAACGTGGAGGGATCAAGTCCGCTGCGGCGAACGCGCATTGACTGCCCGTCGGCAGAAAGCGTGCCAATCACTGTTTCATCAGAAAGATTGTCTCCTGATTTGATAGCGATAGAATTTCCTATAAGCATGTATCCTACATATTTATTTTCATCCAATACGGCTGTGGTCGGTGTAATGAAATTGATGACCCAATCTCCGTCTCCCCAGACATCGCCGACCAGTTTGTCCGACAGCTCAATCGAAGAACCGCGGGTCATACTGCCGTCTTCAAGGAATTTACCGATTTTTTTGCTGTCAGTCGAAACTTTTATTTCGTCTCCTGTCGAACGTACGATGTCAAAATTTATATCACCGCTATAGAAGAGGCTCACATTACGGTTGCGGTCTTCTGCCGATGGAAATGAGATACGACCGGTCTCAGGATTTAACTTCCCGAAACCTACAGGGAAATTAATTCGGTCGGAAGACTCAAATCCAAGTATCACATCGTTGTTGTCTTGAAAAATAAGCAACATTTTGACAGGATTGGGATTATCATCTGTCGGAGCAGTGGTGTGCGTAAACACGTCGCCTGCCTTGAACTCCAAATTTGAAGTACATGATGCAAGAGCAATCAATAAAACTGCAAAAACGCTTGAAAAATACTTTTTCATGATATTTAGATTAGGTTGAAAATAATTGCAAATATAGAGAATTAATTGTCACATTGCAAATTAGAGCACTATTTGTATTGCGCGCAGATTAAATTGTATGCTAATTTGCTCAGATTGTCTTGAATTATACATCACTCCACATGACAAATTGCGTCTGAAAGACGCTTTCGATATTCAAATAATCACTTTGACACATTTTCAGTACAATCGACTCGCAAAAATCTTACATTTTAGATATTTTCATATCATTTATTTGCATGAATATACAAAATAGATTATTTTTGCAATCACAATCACATACACTTTATTATTAACCATTCATTACCATCTCGCTTATGAAAATCTTTACATCTTTGTTATGTGTGACAGCGTTACTTGCATCATCACTGACCGCTGAAGCCGTCTACATTAATGGAAAAAACGGCATCCGTTACAAAACAAACACCAAAAATACAGCTGTCACAGTTGTTGCGCCCAAAACCGGAAACACCTACGCGGGCGCTTATGAAATTCCTGCTACTATCACAAGTACCACTTATGGCGAACTTCCTGTCGTCGGAGTAGATGCCAACGCCTTTGCTTCTTGCGATATGCTGACTTCAGTCAAACTTCCCGAAAGCGTCACTAAAATCGGGGACTATGCTTTTGACACTTGCGAAAAGCTGACGACAGTGGAGATGCCGGGAGTAAAAACAATCGGGCACTGGTCATTCAGATACTGCACGTCACTTGAAAACTTAGTTTTTCCCGAAGGGCTTGAAAGCATCGGCAACTACTGTTTTGACCATAACCTGAAAATGACAGTTGTTGACCTTCCGTCAACAGTAACCAATCTTGGAGGATACGTATTTGAAGGCAACCCGCAGATTACCACTGTCATCTGCCACGCCATAGTTCCCCCGGCAATTAAGAAAGGGTATATCAACGGCGACGAAATCTACACTATTTTTGAAGATAGCGATTACGGCGATATCGAGCTGATTGTCCCCGATGAATCTGTTGACGCATATCGTACGTCTCTCGGATGGCATTATTTCACAAAAATAACACCACTCTCAATGGCCGGAGTCGATAATATCACTACAGAAGAAGAGGACGAGTGTCAGGCCATATACTATGATATTCTCGGTCGCGTTGTGACAAATCCACAGAAAGGCAATCTTTATATCAGACAGACTCCCTCCAGAACTACCAAAGTAATATATTGATACCGACTAAGATATGAATCAAAAGACACAATCCACGATGCGGAAAAATCGTGGATTGTGTCTTTTAATTCGTACCCATTCTGGACTCAAACATTAATACAGATGGAACATGCGGTCCATCATCTGCCACTTTTCGTCGGCTGTGGCTTCGGCCGAGCAGTCCTGGAAGCGCGACATGAATGTCTCCCATTCCTGCTGACGCGGAAGCGTGGCGAGCCGGGCCATCGCCTCGTCCCAATTGAAATCGAGCGGAGTCTCGACAATCATAAACAGGCGGTTGTCAAGAATGTATATCTCCATTTCAAGAATACCCACCTGTCTTATGCCGTCGATAATTTCCTGCCAAATCACACCTTCGGAATGTGCATGGCGGTAATCGTCGATAAACTTCCTGTCGCCCTCGCGCAACTGCATGGTGCGGCAATAGCGCTTCACGGGCACATCATATTTCTTTACTTCAAATCCTTCTGTCATTTCTATTCTATTTTAGTTAAAACCACCCAAACGTAGGGACGCACGGCTCGTGCGTCCGCCAACATCGTCTGCCAATACCTTGATTATCAGACATTACACACAGACGCACGGCTCGTGCGTCCCTACGTTTTGAAGTTCTGCAACACTCTCTAAATCATGCTTTCAGATTACGTGTGCGGTGGCCGTAGACCATCACAACCACGAAACATATCAACGGCAGCACAAATGACACGTTGACAGCCGGCATACCCAGCACGACGCCCTTGTCTATTATGCTCGCCTGAAGCGGCGGCAACACCGAACCGCCGAGAATTGCCATAATCAGACCGGCGGCACCGAACTTCGCATCCTCGCCGAGCCCCTCGAGCGCGATGCCATAGATTGTCGGGAACATCAGCGACATACAGGCCGACACTGCCACGAGACAATACAGGCCAAACACCCCGTCGATGAAAATCACACCCAGCGTAAAGCAGCACGCCGCCACGGCAAGCGTGCGGAGCAGGACGCCGGGATTGAAATATTTCAGCAGGAACGTGCAGATGAAACGCGAGCAGCAGAATATCACCATCGCTATGATATTATATTGCTGCGACAGCACTTCCGCGGCTTTCTCTCCCATACCCTCGCCCACGAAAACACGTGTGCCATACTGGATTATGAATGTCCAGCACATGATCTGCGCCCCGACATAGAAGAACTGAGCCACTACCCCTTCACGATAACGGCGCAACCTGAATATACGGCGCACCGAACCGAAGAAATTGATTTTCTTCGATGCCTCGCCGCATTTCGGTATTCCCGAAAACCGTATCACGAGAAGCATCGCAATCACAATCAGTCCGATTATGAGATACGGTCCGATAAGCACCGACAGGTCATGTTCCTTGACAGCCTCAAAGGCAGCCTCTCCCATATTGGCGCGGTCGACGGTATCGGCAGGGTCAAGACGGTTCTGGATGAAATTCATCGCAACAAACATGCCAAGCAGCGAGCCGACAGGATTGAATGCCTGGGCGAGATTGAGACGCCGCGTGGCCGTATCCTCCGAGCCCATCGCAAGAATATATGGATTGCACGATGTCTCGAGCACCGAAAGCCCGCAGGTCAGCACGAAATATGCTATCAGGAAAGGATAATACTCACCGGTCTCCTTTGCCGGAAGGAAAAGAAGCGCACCGAGGGCATACAGCCCGAGCCCGAGCATCACTCCGGCCTTATAGCTGAAACGGCGTATGAATATCGCGGCAGGAAACGCCATGGCGAAGTAGCCTCCGTAAAAAGCCACCTGCACCAGTGCGCCCTCCGTCACACTCATACGGAAGATTTTGGAGAAAGCCTTAACCATCGGATTGGTGATGTCATTGGCAAATCCCCACAACGCGAAACAGCTTGTAATGAGCACAAAGGGCACCACAAAGCTGACACCGTTGAAATGCAGTATAGAGTTTTTTTCAGTTTTCATGGATTTTTTCATAGATAAAATAATTTACAGCAGGCCGGTGTGCGGCCGGCGCATATCAGCACCGGCATTACATCGTCACGGCCGTGATATCGTCGCGTGACGACACCGCCCCGTCAGCAATCGCCTGCACGAGGATATTGCCAATGGCAGTAGCCTCGACATCAGCGGCCTCAACCTCAATGCCGGCAGCCTCGGCAGTGAGTCGGTTGAGCAGCTTGTTTCGGCTTCCGCCACCCATGATGCGCAGCTTTGTCACCGGAGTGTCGAGCAATGCATTGAGTTGCCTGATGCCGCGGGCATAACGCTGCGCAAGCGACATAATCACCACTCTTGCAGCCTCACCGCGTGTAGCGGGCACGCGCAGTCCGTAGCGGCGGCAATATCCGGCAAGCACCTCGTCCATATTCATAGCCGAGGCAAACACATGGTCGTCGACATCGACGACTGAGTCAATGTCAGCCGCCTCAGCTTCCTTTATAAGTTCAACGATATCGACTCCGGTTCCGTTTTCGCTCCACGCCGCCATAAGCCGCTGGAGCATCCACAGTCCAGTGATATTTTGGAGAAAACGTATCCGTCGGCCCACGCCGCCTTCATTGGTAAATCCGGCCACACGCGCCTCCTCGGTCAGTATCGGCTGTGGAAGATCGATGCCGAGCAGCGACCATGTGCCCGAGCTGAGCCACGCCACAGAGCCGTCGGCGCCGCTTCGGGCTGTTGCGAACACCGCACTTGCCGTGTCGTGAGAACCGACAGCTATAACCTCCACAGGATAATCGACACCGATTGACTTTGCCACATCGTCGCGCAAAAAGCCCCTCGATGTCCCCGGCATCACGATTTTACCGAAAATCGTGCGCGGAAGTCCGAGTTCGTCAATCAGCTTGTAATCCCAGTCGCGGGTGCGGGCGTCAAGCAGTTCGGATGTCGACGCTATAGTGTATTCATTGTCAGGCCGTCCGGTCAGGAAATAGCTGAAGAGATCAGGCATGAAGAGCAGATGACGTGCGGCCGCAAGCATATCGGGCGCGTCGCGTCGCAATGCCATCAGGCGGAACATCGTGTTTATCGCCATCACCTGAGTGCCGTTTACCGCATAATGCTCCTGCCGCGAGTGCGTCGCAAAAAACTCCTCGGGAAGCCCCTCCACAGCCTCGTCGCGGTAACACACCGGATTGCCAAGCAGATTGCCGCCCGCATCAATGAGACCGAAATCAACGCCCCAGGTGTCAATGCCTACGCTGCGTATTCTTAATCCGGAAGCCACAGCCTTGCGCAACCCTTCCACCATCTCGGCATACAGCGACAGGAAATCCCAATAGAGACGTCCGCCGCAACGCACCTGACGGTTGGTAAAACGGTGCACTTCCACAAGCCTGAGCGCTTTGTCTCCGTCTATGATCCCGGCAATGACACGCCCGCTGCCACCACCGAAATCAACGGCGATGTAAGCGGGCGCGCCCGGGTTGTTTTCTATTCTACCGGTCGGCATCATTTGCCCTGTTTACCAAGAAAATAAACATCAAGGTCATCAATCTCGGCGCGGGTGAGCGGATCGACATTATCTCCGTTAAGCACAGCTATGCGGCAGGCCATCTCGAAGAATGTGGCTCGCTCCAACGCCTGGTCGAAGTCCTTGCCGCACACCACCTGCCCATGCTTGAGAAGCATCACGGAGTTATGGTCGCGCATCGCCTCGACCACGGCATTCGCCAGTTCCGGCGAGCCGGGCCGATAGTAAGGTATCATGGGGATTTCCTCGCCTACATGCAGCGGGCACTCGGCGGTGAAATTAAAATTTTCCGGACGCTTCTTCATGCAGGCTACAGCCGTAGCGTAGGGCGATTGGAAATGAAGCACACACCCCACATCCTGACGCTCGCGCATCACTCCCAGATGAAACACCGACTCTATCGACGGACGGATGCCGTTGAGCACCTCGCCGTCAGAAAAACGGCACACCGACACCCGGTCGGCCGTCAGTTCCGGCACCCACGAACCGGTGCCCGAGATGAGCACTTCATCGCCGATACGCACCGACAGATTGCCGCTGCTGCAAACTGTGAGGCCGGCGCGTCCCACGCGCCGTGCCATTTCCACAAAACGGTCTATTGCTTCCTGTGTTGCCATAACTGATATCATTTATAGATTGGACCGTAAGTTTCACATGCCCTGTAGTCGGAGCCTTCCTTATCCATGCCGAAAGCATTCCACGCTGCCGGACGGAATATCTTGTCCTCGTCGACATTGTGCATGCACACCGGTATTCGCAATATCGAGGCGAGAGTGATAAGGTCCTGACCGATATGTCCGTACGATATTGCTCCGTGATTGGCGCCCCAGTTGTTCATCACCGAATAGACATCGCGGAAAGCAGGCTTGTCGCACAAGCGGGGCACAAACCATGTCGTGGGCCATGTCGGGTCGGTGCGCATGTCGAGCGCGCGGTTTATCTCCGGATCAATCTCCACTGTCCAGCCTTCTGCAATCTGGAGCACCGGACCGAGTCCTTTGATTATATTCAGTCGTGACATTGTCACCGGCATGCCGCCCTTCGAAAGGAAGTTTGACGAGAAGCCGCCGCCACGGAAATAATCGCGGTCGGCAGGATACCATGTGGTGGCCTTGAGACACTCCTTCACATCATTCTCGGTGATATCGCCAACCTGCTTCATGACAGGAGC
The DNA here is from genome assembly GCA_947174635.1 of uncultured Muribaculaceae bacterium. Lineage (GTDB taxonomy): Bacteria > Bacteroidota > Bacteroidia > Bacteroidales > Muribaculaceae > JAGBWK01. Next base: position 1,912 of record CAMWJS010000085.1, on the reverse strand, counting down.
GCCGTCGGCGTCGGTCATCGCACCGGTGGCGTCGAGAGTGGTTGCGCCGGAGTTGATAAGATGTATTATGCCGTCGGCGGCACGGCCGGTAAGCTCCTTGCCGGTGACGCGCTTCACTGCCTCGGGGCTCCAATAGGTGCGCACATCGGAAAAAATCTGCGAAGTGCCTGTCAGCAGATGGCCGAAGAGCATCGCCACACCGTTGCAGGCATCGTTTTCAGTGGCAAGCACGAAAGCCTCGCGTATGCCGTTCCAGTCAAACGAGGTGTTGAGCAGAGCCTCCGAATAGTCGCCGTTGGGATAGAAGTCGGTCCACTGGCGCTGTCCCTGGAAACCGGCGGCTATGGCATTATGGCCGAGCGCCTCTTCCTTGAAGCCCATTTCAAGAAGCCGTGGATTGCCGATCATCAGGTCGCGCATGATGATGGTCATCTTGACGATGAATTCCCAGTCGGCATCTTTCTGTTCGCGCGTCTTGCGTTTCTCGGGACGGTTTTTGAAATCCTCTCCTTCGTTGACCTTGCAGTTCTCGCGGGTCCAGGCCATTGCTTTTTCATATTCCTCATGGTCATAGATGCCTTCGGTCATGCGGCGGATAATCTCAGTCAGGTCGACCGACTCGCACCGCATGCCGAGATAATCTTCGAAGAAATCAGGATTTACGATAGAGCCGGCGATGCCCATCGACACCGAGCCCATCGACAGATATGAGCGACCGCGCATCGTGGCCACCGCTATTGCGGCGCGCGCGAAGCGTAATATTTTTTCAGCCACATCGGCCGGTATGCTGTTGTCCTCAATATCCTGCACGTCGCGGCCATAGATGCCGAAAGCAGGAAGCCCCTTCTGGGCATGGCCTGCGAGCACGGCGGCAAGATATACCGCTCCGGGGCGCTCGGTGCCGTTGAAGCCCCACACCGCCTTCGGCCAATAGGGGTTCATATCCATAGTCTCCGCGCCATAACACCAGCATGAAGTTACGGATATAGTGGCGCCGACACCTTCACGCTCGAATTTCTCGGCGCATGCCGCGCTTTCGGCCACACGGCCTATAGTGCCGTCGGCAATCACGCACTCCACGGGAGTGCCGTCGCCGTGACGCAGATTTTTAGTAATGAGTTCCGCCACAGCTCTGGCGAGGTTCATGGTTTTCTCTTCAAGGCTTTCACGCACGCCACCCTGACGGCCGTCGATAGTGGGGCGTATACCGATTTTGGGATACTTTTTCATGATAAGAATAATATTTTACGTTAGATTTGTTTTTTAATCGCAATAAGTGTGCTCTTCAGGCCTGATTTTTACCGGCCTGCTGATGCAAATTTAGCATATTTTATTCACTCGGGAATGAAAAAAATGCGTCATTCTTTACTACAAATGCTCTCTATTTGTAATATCCACGTCTGTATCGCGTCACACTGCCGACGCAACGCTTCAATACCAGCTGCCATCCGACGATACAACCTTCGCTATCGAAGTGAGCAAAACTAAACTTGGTATTGCAGAATTATAATAAGCGATAGAAAATCGCAGCAAATTGTAGGGACGCGATTCAATGCTGTTTACCTAAGCATAACTTCATCGGAAAGCCGGAGGCTTGAGGGTCTACTATTAACCCCGGTTCGGAGACCGCGGAGCGGGCGCAGACCGGGGTGACCGGTAGCAATCATCTCTTGAGCCCGAGAAGGGCGGTGTGTGGTAACCAGCTTGTTTACAACCACAAACCGCCCCTCCCGGGCTTATTGGGCGGATGGGTTTATGGCCGGGGTCTGCGCCCGCTCCGCGGTCTCCGAACCCCGGTTAATAGTAGACCCCCGAGCCTCCCGGCTCTCTGATGTCACACCCTTAAGTAAACAGCATTGGAGGGTGTTGCAGAACTCCAAAATTTCGGTTTGCGATGTAGGGACGCACGGCT
>CAMWJS010000084.1 GCA_947174635.1 uncultured Muribaculaceae bacterium | reverse complement strand
CGAACTGCTGTAAACGGTTTTGCAGACCGGTGCCTAACCACTCGGCCAAGGAACCTTGCTTTTGGGTTTTGCACTGCAAAGTTAGTGATTTTGTTTTAATCCACCAACTTTTTGGACCAAAATTATGGATAAAATTTTATTTTTGTAGCTATTGCGGTAATAATCAATACTTTTTGAAAAAGCGGATAGGCAGTCGCGGGAACATTTTGCGCACGCGCATCAGCACTGTTGTCATCTTTGACCCTGCAATCACAGCTGTCACGGCGGCTACGATGAGCGCCAGGCCGAGAAGTTCGCGCGGGGTGATGCCCTGTCCGAGTATGGTGACGCCGAAGAAAATTGCCGAGGCCGGTTCGAGAGCGCCGAGTATGGCGGTGGGCATTGGCCCTATCAATTGTATGGCTCGTGTGGTGCATATAAATGATATTGCAGTGGGGAAGACGGCCAGTCCGATAAGATTTCCCCAGTGATACCATACTTTGGGCATCGTCAGTTCTACTCCCGATGCAAGCCGCCCTACGAAAAGGATTGTGCCGAAAAGCAGCATGAAAAACGTGAGCTGCAGGGTGGGAATTTCCTGCATGCGCCGGTGGTTGACTCCAACAAGATATATCGCATACGATAGCGCGGAGATTACCACAAACATGGTGCCGAGAGTGTCGAGTGTGGCGCCGTCGGGGCCTTTATATAGCAATGCGATGCCTCCCAGCGATACTATGATGCAGCATATCAGCCGCATCGATATGCGCTCTTTGAAAAATACGACCATAATCAATGCCACGATTATGGGATATATGAACAACAGTGTCGACGCGATGCCGGCGTTCATATATTTATAGCTCAGAAACAGCGTCAGCGACGACAGTGCCATCAGCAGACCGAGTATGACCGAGGGCATTACCGCAAAACGGGGTATGGTCAGCTTGCGTCCGCGCAGCAATACCATGGCGGCGATGATGGGCAATGCCAGCAGGTAGCGGAAAAATACCACACTGTCGGCATTCATCCCGTCGTTTTCATACAGAGGCACAGCGAAGAGCGGGTTCATGCCGTAAGTGATTTCCGCTATCGCAGCCAGCAGGTATCCTTTCCACAGGTTGTTTCTTGAAGATTGCAGCATGTTGAGTCTTATTATTTGTTTCGTGATTTATTGTTTTTGTCTTCGGGGGCGCATCTGCGGTCGGAGCAGCAGTCACTTAGACCGCAGTCGCAGCAACCGCCTCCGCCTTTGCGCTTCAGTTTTCTGATAATATAGATTATTGCGATAGCAAGTAATGTCACTACCGCTATCCATTGAAATATCTCGTCCATAGTTTTGTCAGAAGAAAATATGTTTACTTCTTAGGTTTGTCAATCAGTTTTTTCAGCTTGGAGGGAGTGAGAGTGTCGGGATATTCGTCGAATCCAAGCCTCAGAGTGCATCCCGATTTATACTCGCTGCATCCGTAGGCGGTGCGGCCTTTCAGTATATGCCCTTTCTTGCATAACGGACATGTCACCTGTTCGAACGATGTTATTCTCGGAGCCCTGGGCGATTTTGCCTTTTGGGGCGTAGCCGGCTTCTTTTCCTCCTGGCTGACCTCGATGCGCGATGAGGTATTGTCGCTTAGCACATTTATGACAATCTCCGAAATCTGCTGTTTCAGCTCGTTGATAAATTCCGGTGCTGAATATTGCTTGCGTTCAATCTTGCGCAGCTTGTTTTCCCAGATTCCTGTCAGTTTGGGGCTTTTAAGGAGTTCCTGGTTGATTGTCTCAATAAGCTGTATGCCCGCTGCCGTCGGCAGGATGCTTTTGCGTTGGCGGCATATATAGTGCCGTTTGAAAAGCGTTTCTATTATGGCCGAACGTGTTGACGGTCGGCCGATGCCATTCTCTTTCATGGCCTCACGCAACTCTTCGTCATCCACATTTTTTCCGGCCGATTCCATCGCGCGCAGCAGAGTGCCTTCGGTGTACGGTTTGGGCGCCTGAGTGGCTTTTTTCTGAAGGAATGGCTCATGCGCACCGCTTTCATTGACTGTGAAAGAGGGGAGTACCTGTCCGTCTTCAGCATTTTTGTCGCTGTCATCTTTAGTCGGTGTCAGCACTTTGCGCCACCCTTCGTCGGTTATCACCTTTCCGGTTGCCCGGAATTCCACATCGCCGGCTTTGGCGGTGACGATGGTGGAGTCAAAGCGGCAGTCGGGATAAAATGCCGCGATAAACCTTGTCGCAATAAGATGATATAGCAGGCGTTCGTTGCCTACAAGCGACGAAGGCGATTGCCCTGTCGGGATGATGGCATGGTGGTCGGTGACCTTGCTGTTGTCGAATATTTTTTTCGATTTGGTTATAGGTTGGGTCAGAACCGGAGCCGTGACGGCCGCATAAGGTGTCATCTGGCGCAGTATGTCAGGAATTTTTGCGTGAATGTCTTCCGACAGATATGTGGTGTCGACGCGCGGATAGGTCGTCACTTTCTTTTCGTAGAGCGATTGTATGAGGCTCAGAGTCTCATCGGCTGTCCATCCCCATTTTTTGTTGGTCTCGACCTGAAGTGATGTAAGGTCGAACAGTCGGGGGGCCGACTCGCGACCCTGTTTCTGCTCGATATCGGTTATGACAAGCGGATGCGCCTTGACGCTCTCAAGAGTGGCGTTGGCAGTCGGTTCGTCCTTGAAGCGGCCGGTGCGGGCATTGAACGTTGCCTCGCGGTATACGGTCTTTAGCTCCCAGAAATCTTCTGACTTGAATGCCTCGATTTCCTTGTGGCGCTGCACTATAAGCGCAAGGGTAGGGGTCTGCACGCGGCCTATCGACAGCACGTTGCCGCTGCCCGAAGTGTATTTGAGCGTATACAGTCGGGTGGCGTTCATGCCCAATATCCAGTCGCCTATGGCGCGCGACAACCCTGCATGATACAATGGGTCGAAGTCCGATTGCGGACGCAGGTTTTTAAACCCTTCGCGTATCGACTCGTCGGTCAGCGACGATATCCACAGTCGTTTCACCGGGCATTTTATCGATGCTTTCTGCATCACCCAGCGCTGTATCAGTTCACCCTCCTGCCCGGCATCACCGCAGTTTATCACCTCGTCGGCCTCCTTGATCAGCTCTTCTATGACCTTGAACTGTTGCTCTATCCGCTCCTGGTGTATTACCTTGATTGAGAATTTCGGCGGCAGCATGGGCAACTGGCCGAGCGACCACCGCTTCCACAGTGGGGTATAGTCGGCAGGCTCCTTGAGCGTGCACAGGTGGCCGTAAGTCCATGTCACCCTGTATGTGTCGTTTTCGTAATAACCGTCGCGGCGTACATTCGCGCCGAGTATGGTGGCAATATCTTTTGCCACGCTCGGTTTCTCTGTTATGCAGACTATCACCTTGTATTCTATTCGTTTTTAAGAATAATTCTGGTCGGAATTATTCGTCAAGTTCATCTTCTTTCAGTTCGGTCAGAAACACCGGAATATCACCCTTTACGGTATGAAACACTACCGTATTCCCCTCAAGCACATACTTTGCACTGCCCGTAAATTCGAACATTGGGAAATCGATTTCAATATAAATTGTTCCGTCATCTTCCCATTGAAAGTATCTTTCGAAATCAACACCATCAATATCAACAGCTTTTACCGGTATCACGTCGGGAATAATTGAAATGGAATCAATGCGCAGCGAAGTGTGCGGGCGCCCTGAAAGATTGCCGCATATCCTGACGATGCCATCATCTACTTTGTTTATTACTTCAGTCACCTTAAACCCGACCTGTGGCTTTGTCTTAAGTTTATTGGCCACTTTGGCCGAATTGGAAATTAAAGGTGTCTGCGCATCAGCAATCCCGCCAAGGCAAATTACTATCGTCAGAAGCAGCGCTATTTTTTGTCCGATTTTGCTTCCTGCCATAATTGTTCCATCTCTTCGAGAGTCAGTTCCTTTAGTTTGCGTCCCTGTCTTTTAGCCTCGGCCTCCACGTAGTTGAAGCGACTGATGAACTTTTTGTTGGTAAGTTCAAGAGCCGAGTCGGGATGCATGCCGTAGAGGCGCCCGGCATTGACGAGCGAAAACAGCAGGTCGCCATATTCGGCGAGCATCTCAGGCGTTGGTGAAAGTTTGTCCGAGCCGCCGTTTTCAGTCCGAGCGCGTTCCATCTCGGCCTCAAATTCCGAGATTTCCTCTTTCACCTTGCTCCACACATCTTCCGGATGCTCCCAGTCAAATCCGACATTGGCCGCTTTTTCCTGCACGCGATATGCCTTGATAAGCGGCGGCAATGATGCCGGCACTCCCGACAGCACTGTCTTGTTGCCGTCTTTCTCCTTGAGCTTTATCTGCTCCCAGTTGAGCTCGACCTGATGCGCGTTGTCGGCATGGATGTCGCCGAATACGTGCGGGTGGCGGTATATCAGTTTCTCACTGAGGGTGTTGGCCACATCTGCAATGTCAAATTCCTCCTTTTCCTCTCCGATTTTGCTGTAGAACAGCACATGGAGCAATACGTCGCCAAGTTCTTTCTTTATGTTGGCATTGTCCTCGGCAAGAAGCGCGTCGCAAAGTTCATACACTTCCTCTATCGTATTGGGACGAAGCGACTGGTTGGTCTGCACGCGGTCCCACGGGCATTTGAGGCGAAGTTCATCGAGCACGTCTATTACGCGCCCGAGCGCTTCGATTTTTTCCTGACGGTTATGTGACATATCCTGATATTCTTTAATTCCTTGATTGATGAAAAATGGCGTGAAAGCCGATATTACCTGTTGCTGTTGTATCTTTCGAGTCCACCGTTAAGCCAAAGCATGAATTTCTCCACACTGTTGTCATAGTAGACAGGGTCGGTGAGCGGCTGCCCTTCATTGTCGAGGACAATATAATACGGCTGGGAGTTGGCGCCGAACTTGTAGCTCTGCAGGAACGCCCATTTCTCGCCCACGGTCTCCAGATTATAAGTCGAGCCGTCGGCCTTCACTTCCATCGGCTTGACGAGCTCTTTCTTGTCGTCGACCATAAGCTTGACTACGACATAATTCTCGGCAAGCATGCCGCGCACCTGTTCGGTGTCAAACACTGCCGATTCCATATTGCGGCAATTGACGCAGCCGTAGCCCGAGAAATCCATCAGCACGGGCATATTATGCTCTTTCGCATAGCTCATGCCCTCATCGTAGTCTGAAAATTCAACATAGTGGGTATCGTGGGTGTACAGGTTGAAATCCTGCGTCTCCAACGGCGGCACGAATGCGCTGCACGCTTTCAGCGGTGCTCCCCAGAGTCCCGGAAGCAGATACACTGCAAATGCCAGCGGGAAGATGGCAAGTATGAAACGGCCGACTCCCACGTGATCCTTCTTGTCGTCGTGGCCGAACCGTATCTTGCCAAGAAGATAAAGACCGAGCATCACGAACAATACGATCCATATCGAGATGAACACTTCGCGGTCGAGTATGCGCCATCCGTAAGCCATGTCGGCCACCGAAAGGAATTTCAGCGAGAGGATGAGTTCGCAGAAACCGAGCACCACCTTGACCGAATTGAGCCACCCTCCCGATTTGGGCATCTCCTTGAGCATGCCGGGGAAGAATGCGAACAGAGTGAACGGCACAGCCAGTCCGAGCGCGAATCCGCCCATGCCGAGGGCCGGACCGAGTATGTTGCCCTGCGATGCGGCCTCGACAAGAAGTGTGCCGATGATAGGGCCGGTGCAGGAGAACGATACCAATACAAGTGTGAACGCCATGAAGAAAATGCTGATTACCCCTGAAGTGCTCTCAGCCTTGCTGTCCATTGCGTTCGACCATTTTTGCGGAAGCTTGATGTCGAATGCTCCGAAAAACGATATCGCGAACACCACAAGCAGCAGGAAGAATATGATATTGAATATGGCGTTGGTCGAGAGCTCGTTGAGCTTGCCTGCGCCGAATATCAGCGTGATGGCTATGCCGAGCACGAGATAGATGATAACGATAGCCGCTCCGTAGGTCAGTGCGCCCGAATTGAATTTCCCACCTTTCTTCTGCTTGAGGAAGAAGCTGAGCGTCATCGGTATCAGGGGCCACACGCAAGGGGTCAGCAATGCGGCCAGACCTCCCGCAAATCCGAGTATGAGGATTGCCCAGGGCGACTGGTCGGCGGTCGGGGTAGTGGTCTTTACCGGCTCCCACCATTGGGCGTTGATGGCAGCGTTGGTCGACAGGCCTCCGTTTTCTGCGCCTTGGGTTTTATCAGCCACATTTACGGCACTATCGGCCGCTTCGTCATACCCGTTGCCGGTAAGCGTCAGGTTTACACTCTTGGGCGTGAGGCAGGATGTCGCATCGCACGCCTGATATCTTACTTTCAGTGCGATTTTGTATCCTTTGCCGGCTTCGAAAGTGAACGGTATCGTGAATGTCACATCCTTGTACCACGACGACAGCTCTGCCCCCTGACTCTCTTCGTAATGTGATTCCGGAGCTATCGATGCCGACGGCTCTCCGACGCTTGTGACGGCCTCGTTCCCCTCGGCCTTTATTTCAAGTGAGTTATATCCTCCATCGGGCGCGAATGAATAGAAATGGTATCCATCTGTCACATTCGCGGTCAGCGTGATGTGGCCGGAGCTGTCGCTGTCAGTCGCGATTTCGGCATTCCATGTCACCGCTTCGATTCCTTTGGCTGTCAATGACACCGCGCCGAGAAGTATAAGCAAAAATATCTTTACGCTTGGTTTGAAAAAGTTTCGCATTATATTTGTCATGTTGATGGTTAAAAAGATGGTATGCTTGCGCTGTTTCTTAGCTTCTGACTATTTGCCGGAAGGCACTGTCAGTGCGATATTATATTTTTGTGGAGCATTGCAGGTCTCCCCGTTGCATCCCTGGTAATTAACCGTGCCTGTAATTTTTGCGGTGGCAGGGTCGGTCACCTCGAAATCGCGGGTGAACACTACCTTGCTCTCCCAGTAGGTTACATCTATGTCAAAAATATCGTCATGGGTCTTTACCGGCGCTACCGACGGTTTCAGTTCTCCCTTGAACTTTATTCCTGTCGATTTGTCGAAGTCCGCGCTCATAGCCTTCGGTCCCCCTTTGCCGACCTCAAAGCCGTACACATGCCATCCTTTCGCGGGCGACATGGTCAGTATCAGCCGTCCGCTCTTCTTTCCGGTCATTTCTATTCGGGAACTCCAGCTTGCTGTAGAGGGCGCTCCTTTGAATGCGGGCATCTGAGCGTACGACGCCACGCACGCTACGATTGCAATTAATGCTGCTATGATTCGTTTCATATTGATCTGTTTTTTTGATTAATCGATTTTATTAATGTGCAAAATTACGAAAATTCCCACATAATATGAGTCAAATTCATACATTAACTTGCAATATGTCTCAATTTTTAAGAGTTCCACGCTTTATTTAGCTATTTTTAAATAAAACATTATAGAAACACTACCCCGCACCATAAATATATCAAAAAAAAATAGTAAATTTGCACTGAAATTTTTTTGTATTAAAAATTCATCAACCTCTACATAGATGGACAACAATAAAATATTGTATATAGCTCAAGAAATCTCTCCCTATCTTCCACAGTCTCCTTTGGCCGATATCTCTCGAATTCTCCCGCAGGCTATACTTGAAAAAGGTTACGAAGTGCGATCTTTCATGCCGAAATACGGCAACATCAACGAGCGGAGAAATCAGCTTCACGAAGTGATTCGTCTTTCCGGTATGAATATCATCATCGATGATACTGACCATCAGCTCATTATAAAGGTCGCTACCCTTCAGCCGTCGCGCATGCAGGTCTATTTCATCGACAATGACGACTACTTTCAGCACCATGCCGTAAAGGATATTGAAATTCGCCAGACCCCCGAAGATAACGACGAGCGCATAATGTTCTATGTCAGAGGTGTTATCGAAACCGTCAAGAAACTCCGTTGGGAGCCCGCCGTCATTCAGAATGTTGGCTGGATTACAGCTCTCGCCCCGCTCTATCTTAAGAAGGTTTATGAAAGCGACCCCTCATTCCGCTCTTCCAAGATTGTATATTCGCTTGTAGACGATAAATTTGAAGGCACACTTGACCCGCGTTTCCTGGAAAAACTTCTCATGGACGGCTTCAATAAAGAAGACCTGAAAGAAATTGCCGACGGTCCGGTCGACCATATCGCCCTCAGCAAGCTCGCCATGCGTTATGCCGACGGCGTGGCTCAGCTCATGCCTGATGTCGACCCCGAACTCGTTGAATATGCAAAAAGCCTCGGTATTCCCTTCCTGCCGTATCAGGGAGAGGAAAACCTCGCTCAAAATTATCTCGACTTTTACAACAGCTTATGAGAGTTAAATACTTCCCGGTCATTGCCGCATCATTATTAGCCTCTGCCGCCCTTGTCGGCTGTGGCGACACCGACGGCATCGGCTCGTCACTCATACAATCCGAAAACAACATAATTATAGAGGATAATTTCTCTCTTTCCGGACATTCGGTCGAAAACGACAGAGTGCAGTCGCGTACGGCGATGTTGCTCCTCGGTTCAATCGACGCTGATGAGTACGGACACTTTGCGTCTGATTTCGTCACACAGTTCATGCCGGTCGCCAAGCTCGACACAACATTGACATCGGCCGCAGCCATCGACTCGGTCAAACTCAAAATGATGTATGCCCCGGGCAGCTTCGTCGGCGATTCAATCATGCCAATGGGGCTTGAAGTGTTTCGCCTTGACAGAAATCTGAAAGCGCCGATCTTCTCTGACTTCAACCCCGAAGACTACTATGACCCGTCACGGCCAATCGGATCGGCAATCTATGCCACAAGCAACCTCGAACTTTCCGACTCGCTTAAAAAACTCGACCACCGCGACATCTATGTAAATCTGCCGCTTGAACTCGGAGTGGAACTCTACGACCTGTATCAGACCAACCCCGAAGTATACAACAACCCGCAGGCCTTCGCGCAATATTTCCCCGGCATATATGTCCGCAACAGCTACGGCTCCGGACGCGTCACACAGATAGGAGCTACGCTACTGCAGCTCTACTATCACTACGATACTAAGAACTCTGCCGGACGTGACACCACGTACAACTACGTAGGCAGCTTCTATTCAGCCACCCCCGAAGTGCTGTCAAACAATAATATTGCCTACGATATGGCACCCGAGCTTGACCGGCAGGTCGCCGAAGGTCAGCCGCTTATTGTCGCACCGGCAGGCCTCGAAGTGGAAATGACATTCCCCCTTACCGATATTATCAACTACTATCGTGAGAATGCAGGCCGACTGTCAGTCATCAACAACCTGACGATGTCCATTCCCGCAACAAACATATCCAACACCTACGGCATCCGTCCCCCCTCGCAGCTGTTGATGGTATTGAAAAAAGATAAAGACAAATTCTTCGAAGAAAGTAAAGTGACCGATGGAGTGACATCTTTCTATGCCACATTCTCCGACGAAACCGACACATACGACTTCTCATCGCTCCGCAACTATCTCCTCGACGCTCTTGAGCGCGAAGAACCCCTGACAGCCGACGACTTCACATTTATCCTGACACCGGTGTCAGTAGATGCTGAGACCGTTTACGACCCGTACACTGGATCGAAAAAAGTTTATGTGAAATCCATTGTTCCCTATGTGCAGCAGCCGGCAATGGTTCGTCTACGGCTTGATGACGCAAAAATCGAATTGACATTCACCAACCAGTCAGTCAACTGACCGGCACGGTAAATTTATTAATGAATACCTAACAACGGACGGAGAGCGAAGCCATTGGAAAATTCGCTCTCCGTCCGTTATTCTGTAAGTATCCGTCCGAAAAAGTCGGCCTTTTTCGGACGGATACGTTACTTGCAGTCCCGGCCCTTTCAGAATATAATGGCTGGAATTTCCCCGGATATATTCAGAAGTATTTGGATTAATTTGAAGGATATCTACTCATTCTCTTTTAAGAAACTGTTCAAAATTATTTTGATATTATGGCGGAAGGATTTTTTAGGTGAGGGTGTTGCAGAACTAAACTTTCCGCGGTTGAAAACCGCGGCTACTATGCAAA
>CAMWJS010000083.1 GCA_947174635.1 uncultured Muribaculaceae bacterium | reverse complement strand
TCGCTCGACGATTGACCGCTCTGCGTTTAACATTTATTGTCGAACCGGCTCTAATAAGGCGGCGACAAACAGCAATGCGTAATATGGATACGATTGCGCCCGCTCGAAAAACGCCTCCGCCTTTTCGTTCATGAATTGAAATATGTCGGTAATTATATTCATTGCTGATATTCGATATGCCAATGTTTGTTGAGTTCCTTTCTCGGGAATGGTCTCTTTGATTTATCGCCCTGCCAATACAGGAATGCGTCATAAAGGTCTTTGTCCTCCACGAAGGTCAATACTGATGGACGTTCACCCATGTAGGTATAATTGACCGTCCATCCTCTTATTGAGCCATAGCGATAACAGGTAAGGGATATGTTTCGATTGGCGGGAGATGCACTCAGATCCATACAGCCTACAGCTTGCAGCAGGCTGTCGAGCCTCGACTGTTTCGCTGCTTCCAGTTCGGCAAAGAATATTGAGTCGGTTTCATTTCTCATGATTGTGTCGCCATAAATGTATTCGGGATAAACAAAACAGTCATCGACGGGGACACTCAGGGCAATCGAGGCAATCTCGTCAAACTCACTTTCATGAGCGTTAAAATTCGCTCTCAGCCATTCCTCGCTCGGCGGGTTGGCATCGGGTTGGCATCCCGAACACAACACAGCAAAGAGCGAGAGGGTGTTGCAAAACTCATTCTTATCTTTCCGCGGTTGATTATCGCCTTTGGCGCTTTGCTCTGCAAAGAAACCGCGGCTACTATACTACTGATTGTCAGGATGCTGCGCTTAGTAGCCGCGGTTTTCAACCGCGGAAAGTTTAGTTCTGCAACACCCTCGATTCCGCGTCGAAGTATGCCTGTTGTTCCGCTCATGTTGCCAAAGATTGCCGATTGGAAATGCAAATTTAACGATTTGACAGTTGGCTATTAAGGAGGAATTTCCATGCCGGTATTATCTCAATTTTGCAACCATCCCTTTCTATTTCGCCTTCCTCTTCGTATGTCACTATTATCCTGCGCCGACACGATAGCTTTTCACCTATTTTTATCAATCCGCGTGTTTCCCTCTCTACAGTATCTGAGGCTCCGTCCATTGAATAGCATACTTGTATTGCTGTTTCTGTCTCAGGAATATAGAAATCCACCTCAATGCCGTGATTATAATGATAGACCGCATCTTTCGATCCATATATGCGTATCAAAGCAAGGGCCACAATATTTTCAAGAAGAGATGTGCGTATGTCAAGTGCAAGCAGTGATATTATACCGTTGTCGATAAAATAGTATTTCGGATTGCTGACCCTTTCGGTGAAATTATCTGCGATATTCGGCACGGTGAGTATAAGGTATGCGTCATTGGCATATCCGAGATAATTTATAACAGTGCTTTTCCCTATTTTGGCTCCTGTAGAGGCCACAATGTTTGTGGCTCTTGTAAAAGAAAGAGGCTGATTTACGCTTTCGGCAAGTTTCCTGAACAGCACGCGCAGGGCAAATATGTTTTCCACTCTGTGTCTGGCAGCGATGTCACCTAAAAAAATCTTCTGATAAAGACTTGTAAGGTAGTCTCGCTTCACCGGGATTGTCGCACACTCCGGGAAACCTCCGAATTGGAAGTATTCTTCAAAATGTCGCATTAATCTCGCTCTGTCGGCTGTCGTGGCTGAAATCAGCTCACTTTTACTATCTACACCATTAATATCAAGATATTCACTGAAAGAAAATGGATACACCTCATGGGTTATAAAACGTCCTCCGAGTGTGGAGGCCACATCCACCGAAAGCATACGCGCATTACTGCCCGTGATGACAATTACGTATTTGTTGTCGGCAAGGCGACGTGCAAATTTCTCCCAACCCTCCACATTCTGTATTTCGTCAAGGAAAAGCATCGGGCGTTTGTCGCTCACTCTTGCATGGACCTCCAGGATAGCATTCAAATCTGCCAGATCCATTCCGGCCAGACGTTCATCTTCAAAATTAAGGTAGATGATTTCATCCCATGTATATCCTCTGGCTATCAAATTCTGGATGCGACCGTAAAGAATATATGATTTCCCGGCGCGTCTGACACCGACAAGCACCTGACGGTCGAATCCTTCAAGAGAAATGTTTCTGGGTATCACCTTGTGCCGCATGACCTCCTGACGGTTTTCCAGCATTACTTCTAATAAAACTTGCTTATTAATCATGACACGTCTTGTTTATGGGACAAATTTAATGCTTTTTTGTCTTATACACAAGACGCGTTAAAGAAAGATTTACTATTCAGCGTATTAATTACCAAAGATTGCCGATTGAATAAGTTGACATCCATCTCACTTGTCAAAAAATTTAGAAGTCTTCAATATTTCACTAATACTCATTAACACGAATTAACAAATGGGAGGGGTGATTGGAAAGATTAGTTAAATTTGCATCAGAGAATTAATATACACACAAATGAGCAGATGTTTTTAATTCTTACACCGGTCTTCATTTTGACCGATAAAACAGCTATAAATACGGTAAGCCATTCTATGGTAATCACGAATAGGCACTAATCGAATTGTATTCAACGTTTAAACCGCTAAAATAAGTTCCGCAACTTCACCAACACTCTAAAAGCCGCCTGCAAAGAAAACAATCTTGTAATCCGCAACCTAATCCGTTGACAAGGTAATAACAATAGGAAAAGAATATCGACAACCGTAAAAACAGACTTTGATTATGACGGACAGTCAGTCTGTACGGTATGCGAATAATTTACTAAATTTGCAATCTCAAATATTCCTTTTTTACGGCTATGGATACTCTTTGGATTTTCAATCCTGAAAACGATATTGCGCTTGGCAACAATCTGCGCTTTTTTACTCCGCCACGCAACGCCATGCTGCTGCGTGAACGAGGTGCGATGCTGCCTGCGTGGATTGCGGGCGACGGTGACATTATTCTTACGTCTAATCCTGCCGATGCCGATTGGCTGCACAAGATGGCCGACACGCTGAAAAAGAATATTGAAATTCTGACACCCGGCAATGCCGTCCGTGTCAGCAGCATACGTCCCTGGGGATGGTCACACGCCATTGTCGAAAGCCTCGCGCGAGTTGGTTTGTCCCGACATATAATGCCCGACTTGGAGCGCATCGAACGTATCCGCGCACTCTCCCACCGCCGTTCGTCGGTAATCATCAACCGCCGGCTGGCGGAGGCGGGTTTTAATGCGCCTGTGCCTATTGAGTTTTCGGATATCGGCCTGCTGGAAAAGCATTTGAAAGGGCATCAGGATGTGGTTGTCAAATCGCCGTGGTCGTCGAGCGGACGAGGCGTCATCTATTCGTCGAAGATGGACATGACGCGGCTGCTAAGCCTCGCCCGGGGGATTATAAAAAATCAGGGAAGCGTGTTGGTCGAGCCGATGCTCGACAAGACCATAGATTTTGCAATGCTTTTCAATATCGGAGACAATGGTGCCGAATATATAGGTCTCTCCGTATTCAACACTCTTGCCGGCGGCAATTACTCCGGCAATATAGTGGCTTCGGAAGATTGTCTCGCCGACATCATCGGCGGGTATGCGGGCCGTCAATGTCTTGAACGTCTTAAGCTCTCGCTTGCAGCTATCCTTACAGAACTTATCGGCGACGCTTACAGCGGTGTCTGCGGCATCGACATGATGATCTACAAAGACAAAGATGAAGTCCCGGCGATAGCACCCTGCATCGAACTGAACTTGCGTCACACGATGGGCTACGTATCCCATTGCCTCGCACGCGATATCCTGGCGCCCGGCAAAACTGGCGAAATGAACGTCTCATACATAGGCAACGTCAGCAAGCCTACACTCCCTCCCTGCCAACCAAAATTCGACTCCGACCGCCGTCTCACAGAGGGCACTCTCTCGCTAATACCCCAAAATCCGGATTTTGCCATCACCCTAACGGTGAAATAAGGCTCTGAATCACTTATATCGCGTTGAGCTTTTTCAGCTCACGGTAGAGGGCGCGGGTGGGGAGCCCCATTACGTTGTAGAAGCAACCGTCGATTTTTTTGATGCCGATCAGACCTATCCATTCCTGTATGCCGTAGGAGCCGGCTTTGTCGAGTGGACGGTATTTCTTCACGTATGATGTGATATCGGCATCCGAGAGTCTGTCAAACTCCACAATCGTGACTTCATCAAACGTGTGTATGCCATCGGTGGTGGTCAGCGATACTCCGGTAATCACCTTATGCCGCGCGCCCGACAGACGGCGAAGCATTGCGATTGCCTCATCTTCGCTGTGCGGCTTGCCAAGTATCTCGCCGTCGATTATCACTACCGTATCAGCTGTAATCAGCAGGTCGTCGGCGGTCAGACTGTCGCGGTAACATTCCGCCTTAAGCCGCGACAGATAGGCCGGAACCTCCTCCGCGCCGAGCGCTTCGGGATACACCTCATCCACATCATTCAGCTTTATCGCCTCAAAATCAATATCCATCATCAACAGCAGTTCCCGGCGACGAGGCGAACCGCTGCCCAGCAATATCTTTTTCATTGAATCAAAATAACTGAATTTACCAGCCGAAAGCCTTTTCGGTCGACATCCACTCCCCTGCGGCTTTCATCACCTCCTCGATAATGTCACGCGCCACACCGTATCCTCCATTCACGGGCGATATATAGCGCGCTATTGACTTTATATCAATATCGGCATCTGCAGGTGCAACCGACAGACCTACCGCTTTCATGCAGTCGTGATCGGGTATGTCATCTCCGACATATACCGTCTGCGCAACATCAAGATTGTTGTCGTCAAGCCATTTTTTCAAAATCGGCAGTTTCATCGACGAGCCCATAAATACGTCGGTGATACCGAGAGCCTTGTATCTCAATGCGATTGCCTCGCTATACCCTCCGGTGATGATTGCGATTTTGTAGCCATGCTTCACCGCAAGCTGCAACGCATACCCGTCCTTTATATTTACCATGCGCACGGGCATGCCGTCGGCTCCCATCGGAACTGTCGACGGAGACAGAACTCCGTCAATATCAAATACAAACGCCTTTATTCTGGAAAGGTCATAATCAATCTTGCTCATGATGATAGGTATTGTAAATCTGGCGGGAAATCATTTCATACAACTGCGCGTCGTCAGCATCAAGCATACCGATGTGGCGCTCTATGACATGAGTGTCGCCACGGCGCGCCGGGCCGGTCTGGGCTTGGGCAGGCGGAAGCGTGGCAATCTTCTCCATTGTCTCGCGCAGCAACGGATCGAGGGCGTGGATATCGGTGCCGCACATGCGCAACTGCCTGTCAGCCACTGTCCACATATAATTCACAAAATTGCATGCAAACACCGCGGCTATGTGCAGACGGCGTCGGCCATCCGAGTCCAATAATCTTACATTACCGCTGAATTCCGATGCAAGCGCGACAAGTTCTTCCGCCACGATGCCATCATTGGCTTCGATAAACATCGGCACCTCCAGCATATCGACAGGCTTGTTTTTCGAAAAAGTCTGAAGCGGATAAAACACACCATACCGTTTACGCAACCCTTCGAACACGTCAATACCAACGCTGCCCGAAGTATGCACCCATATTCCGCGGTCGCAGTCTTTTATCGACAGCAACAACTCCCTGATGCTGTCATCGGTCACAGCCATCAGATAAAGGTCGGCGTCACGGCATACATCGTCCACACTGTCGATAGCCGTGCACGACGGAGATATCAGGCGCGCAAGCTCACCGGCATGACGTATATCCCGGCTGAACACCTGACGGATTTCGATATGGGATGCCAGAGCCACGGCAAGATGTGTAGCGACATTGCCCGACCCTATGACCACGCATGTTTTAATCATTGGCCTTGTAGCTTCCGATATGCACGTTTTCCCAATGAAGTTTTGACGTATCGCACGGACGGCGCTCTTCGTCGGGATAACCGAACGAGAGAATGCACACCACCGATATTTCCTCGGGAATACCAAGCAGTTCCTGCACATATTCGTTGGCCGGAGTGCCGTCGACCTGATAACGGTCACGCACTTCAATCCAGCAAGAACCGATGCCGAGGTCAGCCGCCTGGAGCTGCATATATGACGCTGCAGCCGATGCATCTTCAATCCAGGCCTCCGACTTCGTGGCGTCGACAGCCACTACGACAGCAAGCGCGGCCTTGGCAATGGGATGCGCGCCGGCCGGTTTGCACTGGCTAAGACGCTGCAGCATATCCTTGTCGTCGACAGCTACAAACTGCCACGCACGCGAATTTTTCGAAGTGGGAGCCATCAGTCCGGCCTCAAGTATCAGCTTAACCGCTTCGGCGTCGAGCGGCTCATCTTTATAGCGACGTATACTGCGTCGTTTAACGAGCAGTTCATGCAGTGAGTTCATATATAGAATGTTAAAATGAAATCTGAAATCAAATCAGCGCATGGAGCAGACCCATGCATCGGAAAAACGGCTGCCGATTTCGGCTACGTCTTTACCTTTGAGCGCCTCATTGGTGGTATTACCGGTAGCGGCATACACTCTGTATTTTCCATCCTTACCAAAAATGCCGAGATTGAACTGAGCGTTCTCTCTGACAAATTTTTCAGCGAGCGCCATTGAGTGCAGCGAAGCCACAACAAGGCAATAGCGGTCGGAAGCGTTCAGCCTCACGCCGGCTTCCGGTTCGGTTTTGACTTCCGCAGCCGGTTCTGCCGTTTCAACTGCAGGCTGCGAAACTTTTGCTACCTCACTGTCCTCTTCGGGAACACGTATATTGAGCGTCTTGCCCTCGCCGAGCGACGGCATCATGGAGGTCTGTGACGATTTTTGTGACATCACGGGGGCTATCGATGCCATGTCATCGTTGCGGTTGAACGACGGACGGAGCAATGCCACCGATATGCCGACTGCCAGCATCACTGCGGCAGCTGCCTTTATGGCTCTCAGACCGATTCGCGACAGGCGGCCGCGGCGCGGAGCCTCGATGCGTCCGGCGTTTATGGCCTCCTCTTTTACTCTGCTGAGCAGGGGCTTGATGGCAAAAGCATCAAAACCGGCGCTTCCCACACGAGACTGCATCGCGGCAGGCTCGAATATCACCGACACCTCATCCTGTCGGATGAAACGGCCAACCTTACCAAGCGGAAGTTCTCCATCGAGCTCAAGCTGATGCTTCATCGAGTCAATTTCCTCCTCTACTATACGCGATGCCTGCGCAAAAGAGATTGACTCCTTGCGCGCTATTGAAGAAGCAAGCAGACCGTCATTGTAATCGACACTTGCGCTGAACGAGAGCTCGCGCGACGGCGGATACATCAACCCGAGCGTTTCATCATAACAAGCAGGCTGATAATCAGCGATAAATGCACCCCATTTCGGCAAAACAACGCAGTCATGCCGGTGCACAAGATATTCTATATGTCGTATTACGTGGTTCATCGATACAAAATTAACTCAATTATAGTTTTCTTACAAATAATTTCAATTAAAAATATCTAACTTTGCGACATATTTTTTTGATAGTCTCAAACCCGTTTTTTACCATACTGCGATTATGTATTTAAATCTTAGAGCATTATACCTCATATTGGCCGCAACGCTTATCATTCCCGCTGCCCGTGCGGAAAGTGACGGCAAAGACGCCGAAACAGCATGGGCCGAAATCGACAGATCAATCGCCGCCGGACAATGGAGCACAGCCGATTCACTTATCACCGAAGCAATCGCCTCACGGCCCGGCGACGCGACCAATGTCATGCTCCTGTCAAACCTCGGGATGATACGCCACTACGCGGGCAACGACTCCCTGGCTCTTGCCACACTCTCCATGGCCCACGATGCCGCACCATTGTCGGTAACAATACTTGCCAACAGAGCCGCCGTACTTACCTCGATGGGACGAGTCGCCGAAGCTGTCGATGATTATGACTGCATCGAGCTTCTCGATTCCACTTATTCCGACACATACCTTTACCGGGGTCTGATACGCCTCTACTCCGGCAATTTCGAAGATGCCCTCGCCGACCTTCAGAAACGCGAGAAACTATCTCCACGCAACGAGGATTCACTGTTTGCAATGGCGTCTTTCTACACTATCACCGAAAACTACGAGAACGCCATATCATATTACACTCAGCTGATACGCTCAAAACCGATGGCTGAATATTATGCCGGACGTGCGCTTTGCGCCCTTCAGCTCGACCGCCTCGTCGATGCATCGGAAGATATAGCCGACGGCCTCGACCTCGACCCGGACTATTCCGAACTCTACCTATGCCGAGCCATCCTCAACAAAAAGCGTTATTGCACCGACGATGCCCGCACCGATGCCGACCGTGCGATAGCCCTCGGCATAAATCCGGCCCGCATCAAATCCCTCCTCGGCTTCTGACTTTTCCGGTCTGAACAGCCATATATACGTTCACTCTGACAACAGATTACAGAAATCATCGAAAAGCAGATGGTATTCACAGCCTTTCTTCTCTCCTATCGTAACAAAAATCATATTCTTTTCGGGGTCGCAGAATAATACCTGACCATATAATCCGATTGCAAAAAATCGTGGAGTGACAACATCTTTACCATCAAAAAAACGAAATCGACGGCCTGGTGACGGCTGCCGATTTCGCTGTAAGTTGAGTCGATAGGGTAAATAAAAGAATTTGTATTATTCCTGAACGAGAGTTACCAGCAAATCTTTTTCATCTTCGGGGTTATCCTGGATAGTGATTTTGTTTTCACGACCAAGCCAGCCGAGAGCTGCATACAATTCTTTCTCTTTCAATTTAGTGATTTTTTTGAGCTGCTTGATACCCAAAACCTGAGCTTCAGCGAGCGCATTCCACACGAGTCCTGCCCATGTTCCAATGACTTCTACGTTCATCATTTTTAAATTTAAATGTACTACACTTATAATAATTCTTAATTGAATTTGGTTCAAAGGTTTTGCAAATTTAATATTTTTTTGTTAATTGAGCATAATTAATTTCTCTTATTTGTCAGTAAATCAACGAAAAACAAGTCCGCAAAATCATAACATACTGATTGACAACATATTGAAAATTTGACCTAAAAACTTTTTTTTCTCAACCAAATTGTTTAATTTTGGTTTCTTTTATAGGAAAAATGATAATTCATGGAGGCATTAGTCATAAAGAATACAGGAAGCTGGTATGTGGTACGCACCGACGACGGAGCAGAAATAGACTGCAAAATCAAGGGTAATTTCAGGCTGAAAGGCATACGCTCCACCAATCCCATCGCAGTCGGCGACCGCGTAAAAATAACGCTCAACGACTCCGGCACTGCATTTATCACAGAAATCGTACCACGCAAGAACTACATCATACGTCGTGCGAGCAACCTGTCGAAAGAGTCGCACATACTGGCGTCAAATCTCGACCAGGCTCTCCTGATAGTCACACTTGCCCACCCCACGACATCGCTCACGTTTATCGACCGATTTCTTGCCACTGCCGAGGCCTACCGCGTGCCCGCAATAATAGTCATCAACAAAGTCGACCTGCTCACCGAGCCTGAGGATGCCGAACTGCTCGAAGCCGTCAGATATCTCTACGAGTCAATCGGCTATACCGTGGTCACCACCTCCGCCAAGCATGGTGACGGCATCGAAAGCCTCCGCCGCCTGCTCGAGGGAAAGACAACACTCATTTCCGGCAATTCCGGCGTAGGCAAGACTACTCTTATCAACGACCTGATACCCGGCCTTGACCTGCGCACAGCCGCCATATCGGAAGTGCACGACACCGGCACACACACCACTACATTCTCCGAAATGTTCCAATTGCCGGGCGAACAAGGTGGATATCTGATTGATACACCTGGGGTACGAGGCTTCGGAACAATCGAGATGGACGAATACGAAGCCTCACACTTCTTCCCCGAGATATTCAAAATCGGAGCCGACTGCCGTTTCAATAACTGCACCCACACCCACGAGCCTCATTGCGCCGTACTCAAAGCTCTCGACGAGGGACTGATATCACAATCGCGCTACGGTTCGTATCTCAGCATACTCGAGGATTCCAACCCCGACAAATACCGCAAACCATACTGACAAACCGGCAAATATCCCTATGCCGTAAACTAAGAGCCGGTTCGACAATAAATGTTAAACGCAGAGCGGTCAATCGTCGAGCGAT
>CAMWJS010000082.1 GCA_947174635.1 uncultured Muribaculaceae bacterium | reverse complement strand
ATCGCTCGACGATTGACCGCTCTGCGTTTAACATTTATTGTCGAACCGGCTCTTACATATTATTTCAAACGTGCCCCTTACCCTTTTAACGTGTTCATTCCCCGTTTTCTGGTTTGCTTTCCGTGTAGGGTCGGCATTGAATGACTTTGCAGTCCCATGGCATAGCGCCGCCGTTGAGTATCGCGGCAAATCTGTTGAGTGTGGCCTCGTCGTAGTAGCCTGTTATCAGGGAATACCCTCCCGTTATCCTGTCGCATACGCGAGGCGCTGACATCACCTTGTCGTCGATTGTTATCGCAAGTTCATGTCCGATGTTGTCGGCGGTCAGTCGCTCGAATATTTCGGCCCCTTTGTCATTGAATTTAATGGATATATATGCTCCTAAAATATTGTCGGTTGCTACTTCGGCGCTGTCGATGTATTGCCCGAGGTTGGAGTCCGGGGAATTTCTATCCTTCAATACATACAGGCTGTAGACCCCGTCTCCGTATATCTCAGGCGAATAGGACCAGCATAGTCTTACATCTGATGGCAGGGTGGCGATGGCTTCCTTCTGGCTTAGTATGGAATCGACCATATTTATGTCTGACTGTTTGAAATATCCGATAAGCGCATTCTTGAAATCAAGTTTGTGTGCATACTCTTTCGTTGTATTGTCGGGATTGGCTATCTCTGAAAAGCTGTATGACTTGGCGCTGAGAAGGTAGCCGCTTCGGCGGTCGATCTCTTCCATCGCCTCTTGCGCTTCGGATTGTGCTCCGGCCCTGATATCAACGTTGCCTTTCGTGGAAATCAAACTCTCCATGTTTTTCCCATCGAGTCCTCCGGCAAGTATCCGTAGCGTGGGGAAATTGCCGGCTGTGGGCTTGATTTCGAGGAATGTGGCTCCGGCATAGGTCAGGCGTTTTTCCAGTACCGGTATGATTCTATCTGCTATTCCGGCCTTGGCGGCTTTGTTTATGGCATCGGCGGCTTCCTCTATGGTGGCTCCGTGACTGAGTTCCGGCAGATTCAGCACGTTGCTGAAATCGGCCGATGCGTTTTGCGCCAGATAGATGCGGCAAAATTCTTTCGCGAAGTCATGGTCGTCCTGCTGTGTCCTTCCCAAATCGTATTGTGCTACACTGTCGACCGCCCGGAGTGCCAGGTCGAATGAGGCGTCAGCCGGATTCTTTTTCATATCCGACAATACTTGTGAAGGGGAAACCATTACGAGTAGTTCTTGCTCGGGGTTGCCTTTCTGTTGGTCGGCCTTTTTGCCTGAGTTTGAGCATCCGGTTGTGCCGATTGCGGTTAAAGCGATTGCTGACGCGATAAGGGTTTTGGTTAAAATTGATGTTTTCATGATAATGATATAAGAGAGATTGTGAAATAGGAGAGATGATTGTGCGGGATAACGGGTGTCGGCGGTGTTATTCTTTTGAAAGGTCGAGCACGACGTTGTCTTTCGACTTGTCGAAATATTGACGGCGCAGCGGGTTGGCTGTCATTTCGTTGTGGCGCGCGCGGTTGCGGGCTATGTCGATGGCGGCGTAAAGGGCTTCGCGCATCGACTGTTCCGATGCTTTGCCCTGGCCTGCAATGTCGTAGCCGGTGCCGTGGTCGGGCGATGTGCGCACTATCGGAAGGCCGGCGGTGAAGTTGACGCCGCTGTCCATCGCCATTGTCTTGAACGGTGCGAGTCCCTGGTCGTGGTACATGGCGAGGATGCCGTCGAAATGCTTGAACTGGCCGGAACCGAAAAATCCGTCGGCTGCATACGGGCCGTAGCACGACACGCCTTGCTCCGATGCGGCTTTGATGGCGGGGATGATTACCTCCTGTTCCTCGGTGCCGAGGAGTCCGTTTTCGCCGGCATGCGGATTGAGGGCAAGGACGGCTATGCGGGGATGCACTATCGCGAAGTCGCTGCGGAGGGAGTCTTTGAAGATTTTCAGTTTCTCTACTATGCGCTCCGAGGTGATGTTTTCGGCTATCTTGCTGATGGGGAGATGGGTGGTGACCAGCGCCACGCGCATGTTGCGGTTGAAAAGCACCATCAGCGCCTTGCCTCCGACCGAAGTCTCGAGATATTCGGTGTGGCCCGGGAATGTGAAGAGCTCGCTCTGTATGTTGTCTTTGTTTATGGGGGCTGTGACGATGGCGTCGAGCTTGCCGGCGCTCACGTCCATGACGGCCTTCTCAAGGGCTGCGAAAGCGGCCGCGCCTGCCTCCTTGGTGCTTTGTCCGGGCTCCACCTTGCAATCTTCGCCGACCACGTTTATGATGTTGACCGCGCCGTCGCGTGCTTCTGATACGTCTTTTATCTGGTGGAGTTGCTGAGGCTGCATGCCGAGGGCTTTGCGGTAGAACGCCGCGATTTTTGCCGAACCGTAGATGACCGGTGTGCATAGCTCGAGAATGCGGTTGTCGTCGAGTATTTTAAGTATCACCTCGTAGCCTATGCCGTTGATATCGCCGTGCGTGATGCCTATCTTGATGTTTGAATTTCCTTCCATCGGTTGTGATATGATAATTTAGAAAGTTACTTGTGATCGATGGCTTTTCGGCCAAACGTTTTGCGAAATTAATGAAAAATTCCGTATTTTTATCAAATACTGTATCTTCCGGCTTCTTTTTAAGTAAGTTTTAGAAAACACGGCATAAATAAATACAGGTCTGTGCGCGGAGTCCCGCATCATCGGCGTCTATATTGAAGCATAAAGCCACGGGGCGATGTCGCTCCGTGGCTTTTGATATTATGTCTGTTTCAATCAGAAGAATTTGATTTCTTTGCCGAGGATGTCGCCCAGAAGGTTGTTGGCCAGGCGAGATGCTCCGAGACGGAAATATTCGTTGTCGAGCCATTCTTCGCCGAGCACTTCCTTGATGACGGTGTAATATTTTACCGCATCTTCGGTGGTAGCTACGCCGCCTGCGGCCTTGAAACCGACCTTGATGCCTGTCTTTTCGTAGTATTCCTTGATGCATTTCGCCATTACATAGGCCGCTTCGAGCGATGCTCCGGGGTATTCCTTGCCGGTTGAAGTCTTGAGGAAGTCGGCGCCGGAATAGAGTGAGAGTATCGAGGCTTTGCGTATGTTTTCGGCTGTTTTCAACGCGCCTGTCTCGAGGATGACTTTGAGTTTGGCGTCGCGGCATGAATGTTTGATTTCAGAAATTTCGTCGCATACCTCCTCATAGTCCTCGTCGAAGAAGTTGCCCACGTTGAGCACGATGTCGATTTCGTCGGCGCCACCCTCTACGGCGAGAGCGGTCTCAGCCACTTTCACTTCGGGGAATGTCTGCGACGAAGGGAATCCGCCTGCCACGCACGCTACCTTTACGGAGCTGACGTCGAGCACGGTGCGCACCACCTGTGCGAAATTGGGGTACACGCAGATTGCTGCTACGTTCTCAAGTTCGGGGTATTCTTCTTCGAATGCGTTGACGCGTTCGGTGAAATCGGCCACCGAGCGGGGTGAGTCGGTCGACTTGAGTGTGGTCAGGTCGATGGTGTTGAAGAGGAATTTGTATACCTCGGTGTTGTTGTTCTCAGCGAAGTGTTCGGCAAGAATTTTCTCAACCGCCTCTTTTACGGCGTTGTCATCGCCGATCGGAGCGAACGATGCTATGGCTTCATGATGTTTGTCTGTCATAATCTGTGGTGTTTTATATTAATATTCAAATTTAAGTGTCAGTTGCGGGGCTCGGAGTTCTCGGAGTTCTCGGAGTTCTCTGAAGATGCTTTGCGGTGCTCGTGGCGGTGCAGGTCGCGGCGCGTCTTTTTGATTATGTTCTGCCTGATGGCCTCGGTGAGGTCGACGCCCGTCTGGTTGGCGATTGCGGCCACTACCCATACCACATCGGCGAGCTCGTCGGCAAGGTCGGGCTTTTCGCCCTCCTTGAATGTCTGGTCGCCATAGAGCCGCGACATCTGGCGTGCCACTTCGCCGGTCTCCTCGGCGAGTACGGCCATATTGGTGAGCGGCGAGAAGTAGCCATGTCCGATTTCGGTAATCCATTGGTCGACAATGCGCTGCAGGCCGGCTATCGATATTTCGTCTTTCGGGTTCATTCGCAGAGTCTTGAGTCTATTATTATCGTTACGGGGCCGTCGTTGATAAGTTCCACGGCCATGTCGGCGCCGAATATGCCGCGCTTCACCTCGCGTCCGGCTGCCTCGGCGAGCATGTCGCAGTAGGTGTCATACAGTTGGCGTGCCTCGTCGCCGCCGGCCGAACGCAGATAGCTCGGACGGTTGCCTTTGCGTGTCGACGCAAGCAGGGTGAACTGGCTGACGGCCAGGATTTCGCCGTCGATATCGACAACCGAGCGGTTCATTACTCCCGCCTCGTCGTCAAATATGCGCAGCATGGCGGTTTTGCGTGCCAGGTATCCGGCATCCTCCGCGGTGTCCCCTTTCTCTACGCCTACGAGTATCATCAGACCTCTGTCTATCTCCCTGACGTAGTCGGGTTTTACGCTTACCGATGCCCGTTTTGCTCGCTGTATTACAATTCTCATCTGTCTTTTTGTCTGTGCTATTATATATAATGCTATAGGCAAAGATAATGTTTAATTGACAATTGTCAAAAATTAAAAGAGTAATTGATGGCGTATAAGTTAAATATGCAAAATATTTACCTTATAAATGTTAAATAAATATAATTTGCGAAATGGGCATACATATCATTGGTATAAAATTGCTAATTTTGTATCGCATGAGTGGAGGAGGCAGGAGCTTCCTCCATTTTGTTGATATATTAATATTTGCATATATGATAGATAAAGCCGGATTGACAAAGGTGGTCGAAGACGCCATCAAGGGAACTGACATGTTTCTTGTCGACATCAGAGTAAGTGCCGACAACCGCATAGTTGTGGAGCTGGACTCGGAGTCGGCGATGGATGTCGACACCTGTGCGGCCGTTGCCCGCAGGATTGAGTCGGAGTTTGACCGTGACGCCGAGGACTATGAACTTGAGGTGGGCTCGGCGGGAATCACGTCCCCCTTCAAGGTCAAGGCCCAGTATATGAAAAATCTCGGCAACGAAATCGAGGTGGTCACCCGCGACGGCCGCAAGCTTCAGGGTACGCTCGCATCGGTAGGCGCCGACGATTTCACTGTTGAAATCCCGACAAAGGTGAAACACGAAGGGGCCAAGCGTCCCGTAATAGAAATGCAGCCATCGACCATTGCTTTCGACAATGTCAAGACTGCAAAATATGTGATTAAATTCAAATAATAACAATTCCCCCCAACCGAAAACTCATTACTATGGCTAAGAAAGAGGAATCAGAAAATATGGTCGAGCGTTTTGCCGAATTCAAGGATTTGAAAAACATCGACAAGTCAACCATGATACGCGTGCTCGAGGAGTCGTTCCGCAGCGTGCTCTCCAAACAGTTCGGCACCGACGAGAACTTCGATGTCATCATGAACCCCGATAAGGGCGACGTGCAGATATTCCAGAACCTTGAGGTGGTGGAAGACGGCGCTGTCGAAAACCCCAACCTCCAGATTTCGCTTTCCGACGCCCGCGCCGACAACGACCCCGAAGTGGAAATCGGCGAGGAGCACACCAAGGAAATCATCTTCGCTGCTTTCGGACGCCGCGCCATCCTCAACCTGCGCCAGACCCTGCAGTCTAAGATACTCGAGCTTCAGAAAGAAGCCGTTTACAACAAATTCAAGGACCTCGAGGGTGAACTCGTCACCGGCGAAGTGTACCAGACCTGGTCGCGCGAAACCCTCCTTCTCGACGACGACAAGAACGAACTTCTTCTCCCGAAGTCAGAGGCAATCCCCGGCGATTTCTTCCGCAAGGGAGAGACTATCCGTGCCGTGGTTTCGAAGGTCGACAACAAGAACAACAACCCCAAGATTACCGTATCGCGTACGAGCGAGAACTTCCTGCGCCGTCTCTTCGAGCTTGAAGTGCCCGAAATACACGACGGTCTCATCAATATCCGCGCCGTGGCCCGCATCCCGGGCGAACGCGCCAAGATAGCCGTAGAGAGCTACGACGACCGCATCGACCCCGTAGGCGCATGCGTGGGTGTCAAAGGCTCGCGTATCCACGGCATCGTCCGCGAGCTCCGCAACGAGAACATCGACGTAATCAACTATACTTCCAATCCGTCGCTCTTCATTCAGCGCGCCCTCAGCCCCGCAAAAATATCCTCTATCGTGCTCGACGAGGAGAACAAGAAGGCCGAGGTGTTCCTCCGTTCTGAAGAAGTGTCGCTCGCTATCGGTAAAGGCGGTCTCAACATCAAGCTCGCTTCGAAGCTGACAGGCTATATCATCGATGTATACCGCGACACCGAGGAGACCTATGACGACGACGTATATCTCGATGAATTCAAGAACGATATCGACGGCTGGGTAATCGATACACTCAAGGACAACGGCTGGGTAACCGCCAAGAGCGTGCTCAACGCCCCCCGTCAGGAAATCCTTGACAAGACCGACCTCGAGGAAGTCACCGTCGACCAGGTGCTTGAAATCCTCAAGGCTGAGTTTGAGAACGACGGCGAGTGATTTCATCGCTCCCTCCCGTTTTCATGTTATCCTCTCCAATAGTTTTACTCCTAATTTTTTACACTTTATAAATGGCAAGAACAAGAATTAGTAAAATAGCAAAAGACCTCAACATCGCGGTGTCGACCGCCGTTGAATTTCTGCGCAAGAAAAATATCGAGATCGATGATAACCCCAATACGCGTATTGAGGACAATATCGTCGACCTCTTAATCGACGAATTTGATACTGACGGTGCCCGCAAAGCGAAAAAAACAGCCTTCTTGTCAAATAATAAAGAAAAAGAATCATCTCCGGAGAGAAAACAGCCCGAACATGTGGAGACTGTCGTGGCCGGCCCGAAAGTAATCGGAAAGGTTGAAATCGACTCCCACGGCAACGTGGTCAAGAAACCCGCTCCCGAAGTGGAGAAACCCGCTGTAGCTGCGGCTCCCGCTCCCGCTCCGGCACCTGTAGCCGCTCCCGCTCCGGTGCGCGAACCTGTCAAGCCGGCTCCCGCGCCCGTTGAACAGCCCAAGCCGGCAGCTCCCGCGCCCGAGGCAAAGCCGGTGGCTGAAGTGAAAGCAGCTCCCGCCGCTCCTGAAGTAAAGGCCGCTCCCGTCAAGCCGGCCGAAGCGCCCAAAGCGGCTGAAGTCCGGGTGAAAAAGGAGGAAAATGTTCCCGTAACCCCTGTCATAGAGAAAAAAGTGGAAGAAAAGAAAGAGGAGGAAATATTCACACTCGGCACTCCCGCCGATGCTCCCAAGGTCAACGTAATCGGTAAAATCGACCTTTCGACCCTCAACCAGTCGACACGACCCAAAAAGAAGAGCAAGGAGGAGCGCCGCAACGAGCGCAACCAGCGTGCTGCCGCCACATCGGCCGCTCCCGGCGCCGCGCAAGGTTCGGCCGAGCGCAAGAAACGCCGCCGCATCGGTAAGGAAAAAATCGATATCGAGAAGGTCCAGCCACAGGGCGGAGGCCAGGGTGGACGCAACGGCGGTCCCGGCCCGCAGAACAACGCGCAGGGCAACCGTCAGCAGCGCGACAAAGGTAACAACAAAGCAAAGCGTCAGCAGCATGTGGAAATCAACGAGGAGGATGTGCAGAAGCAGGTGAAAGAGACCCTCGCACGTCTCACCTCGAAGGACAAAGGCCAGAAAAAGGCAGCCAAATGGCGCAAGGAGAAACGCGAGGCATTCGCCAACCGCGAGCGCGAAGCCGCCGAAATGGCCGACATGGAGAGCCGTACGCTCAAGCTTACGGAGTTCGTTACCGCCAATGACCTCGCTTCGATGATGGATGTGCCCATCAACCAGGTCATCGCCACATGCATGAACATCGGCGTGATGGTATCGATCAACCAGCGCCTCGACGCCGAGACAATCAATATCGTGGCTGAGGAATTCGGCTTCAAGACCGAGTATGTATCTGCCGAAGTGGTAGAGGCCATACAGCAGGTGGAGGACACCGAAGATGACCTGATGTCGCGTCCGCCGATTGTGACGGTCATGGGTCACGTAGACCACGGTAAGACCTCGTTGCTCGACTATATCCGTTCGGCCAACGTGATTGCCGGCGAGGCCGGAGGTATCACCCAGCATATCGGTGCCTACAATGTCAAGCTCAAGGACGGCCGCCACATCACATTCCTCGACACCCCGGGCCACGAGGCGTTCACCGCCATGCGTGCGCGTGGTGCCAAGGTTACCGACCTCTGTATCATCATCGTGGCTGCCGACGACAACGTCATGCCGCAGACCGTCGAAGCCATCAACCACGCTTCGGCTGCCGGCGTACCCATCGTTTTCGCCATCAACAAGATAGACAAACCCACCGCCAACCCCGACAAAATCAAGGAAGAGCTTGCCGGCATGAACTACCTCGTAGAGGAGTGGGGCGGCAAATACCAGTCGCAGGACATCTCGGCAAAGAAAGGTATCGGAGTAGAGGAACTTATGGAAAAAGTGCTTCTCGAAGCCGAGATGCTCGAACTCCGCGCCAACCCCAACCGCAACGCTGTCGGCTCGATTATCGAGTCGTCGCTCGACAAGGGCCGCGGATATGTGGCTACCGTGCTCGTGCAGAACGGTACGCTCCGCATCGGCGACATCATCCTTGCCGGTACGCACTTCGGTAAGATCAAGGCGATGTTCAACGAGCGCAACCAGCGCATCACCGAGGCAGGTCCCGCCGAACCGGCGCTTATCCTCGGTCTGAACGGCGCTCCCACTGCAGGCGACACTTTCAACGTGCTCGAAACCGAGCAGGAAGCCCGCGAAATCGCCAACAAGCGCGAGCAGCTGCAGCGCGAGCTCGGTCTGCGCACCAAGAAAATCCTCACCCTCGAGGATATCGGACGCCGCCGCGCAATCGGCAACTTCCAGGAGCTCAACATCATCGTCAAGGGCGACGTCGACGGTTCGATCGAGGCTCTTTCAGACTCTCTCATCAAACTCTCGACCGACGAAATCCAGGTCAACGTGCTCCACAAGGCCGTCGGCGAGATTTCGGAGAGCGATGTCACCCTGGCCGCCGCTTCCGATGCCATCATCATCGGCTTCCAGGTGCGCCCGTCGCAGGCTGCGCGCCGTGCCGCCGAGCGTGAAGGTGTAGAGGTGCGTCTCTACTCTGTCATCTACCAGGCTATCGAGGAGGTCAAAGACGCTATGGCCGGAATGCTTGCTCCCGAAATCAAGGAGGAGATTACCGGTACAGCCGAAGTCATGGAGACCTACCACATATCGAAAGTCGGCACCATCGCCGGAGCTCTCGTGCGCGAAGGCCGCATCAAGCGCGGCTGCAAGCTGCGTCTTATCCGCGACGGTATCGTACGCTACACCGGCGACCTCGGCTCGCTCAAACGCTTCAAGGACGACGTCAAGGAGGTTGTTTCGGGCTACGACTGCGGTATCTCTATCGCCGGCTACAACGACATCAAGGTGGGCGACCTCATCGAAGGCTTTATCGAAGTCGAAGTCAACCGCTCGCTCTAAAGTGATATCCCCGAAGCGGTGCGTTGTGCTTCACGTGCATCTCAACATAGGAAGTAACCTCGGCGACCGCGAGGAAAATATAAGGCGGGCTGTCGCATCATTGCGGCAGCTCGCCTGCGTATATTCGTCGGTAAAAGTGTCAGACACGGTTGAGTCGGAGCCGTGGGGCTACGACTCGAGCAACGGCTTTCTCAACGTCGGCATGAGCTTCGACACAGAGCTTGCTCCCGAGGCATTGCTTTCGGGCGTGCAGCGTGTGGAGAAATCCATCTCGACAGCCTCTCATCGTGACTCTGCGGGCGCATATATCGACCGTCTTATCGACATAGACATAATAGCCTGCGCCACGACAGGAAACGACGGCGCCCCCTTAAAACTTATAGAAACAGCAACTGAAAAACTGACGCTCCCCCATCCCCGCGCCCTTCAGCGCGACTTCGTGACCATCCCCCTCCGCAACATCGACACGCCCCTTTACACCCTCCTCGCATCACAAAATAACCAATCGAACCAGTAGGGACGCGATACAATGCTGTTTACTTAAGCATAACTTCATCGGAAAGCCGGAGGCTTGAGGGCCTACTATTAACCCCGGTTCGTAGACCGCGGAGCGGGCGCAGACCGGGGTAACCGGTAGCAATCATCTCTTGAGCCC
>CAMWJS010000081.1 GCA_947174635.1 uncultured Muribaculaceae bacterium | reverse complement strand
CACGAGCCGTGCGTCCCTACATCGCAAACCGAAATTTTGGAGTTTTGCAACACCCGCGATATCCCCAAGCTCCCAAGAGAGACAGGAGCCGGAGACGTCCCCGTCCCCCCCCCGGAAGAGTATTACTTCTTCGCGTCAATCTCCTTAAGCAGCTCCTCGACAGCGCGGCGCAGCTGGGTATCCTCACCCTTGACTATCGTCTCGGGCGCATTAGCCACTTTAACATCAGGCTCAAGCTGCGCGTTCTCCAGATAGCTTCCGTCGGGCAACTCGTAACCCACAACCGGAATACCGAAATAGAGCGTCGGATCCTGAAGCGTCACCCAGTTCACCGATGTCATCGTACCCGGCACCGGCATACCCACCAGGCGTCCTATGTTGCGGTGCTTGTACACCCAGGGCGTACCGTGAGCGTTCGAATAGCACGGCTCTGCCATAAGCATGATTGTCGGCTTGTTGTAGCGGCGCGACGGCATGTCGCACGTCTCCGTTCCGCGTATCACCTGAGTGAAATATTTCTCGCCCGAGAGGAACACCTCGACATCCTCGTGCAGACGGCCGCCGCCGTTCCAGCGGATATCGATTACAGCACCCTCGCAGTTGTTGTACTTGCCCAACAGATCGGAATAAAGCGTGCGGAAACTGTCATCGCCCATCGACTCGATGTGCACATAGCCCAGACGACCGTTCGACCAGCGCTTCACATCAGCCGCCCGCTGTTTCACCCAGCGGTTGTAGAGCAATTCACTTTCCACTCCGGGGCTTATCGGCTTCACCACCTCGTCAAAAGTGGCACCCGTGGCCGGGTCGGTAACCTCCACAAGCGTTTTCTTACCCAACAGATTGTTGAGCGCTGTTGTGGCATCTATATCGTCACCGAGTTCCTCTCCGTTTATTTTCGTGATAAGCATGCCGCTGCGGAGCTTGGTCGACGCGTTGTCAAACGGACCGCCAGTGATTATTTCAGCCACTTTCAGCCCTTTGCCATTGTAATCCATGTCATAGAGCAGACCCAGACGCGCAGTGCGGTCGGTGATGGCATTAGCCTCAGTTCCGCGGTAGCCCGAACCGGTATGCGACACATTGAGCTCACCCAAAAGCTCTGAAAGCATCTCCGAGAAGTCATAATTGTTGTTGATATGCGGCAGGAATTTACGGTAAGCTTTAGTCATGGCATCCCAGTTCACTCCATGCATATTCTTGTTGTAGAACATCTCACGCTCCGAGATATAGACCTGGTCGAACATAGCCTCACGCTCGGCGGCATGGTCAAGGGTCATCGTGGCCGATGCGCTCACCGAAGTCGATTTGTCCGAACCCACATCTATCTTGCGCATCTTGCTGCCGCTTATAAACAGCGTCTTGCCGTCGGCCGAAGGCTGCATTCCGGCACCGGGGGCATCGATACGGACCGCAATTGAAGGCACCGGGTCGCGCAGCTCCATCTTCCACAGGTCATAACCCTTCTCTACGCTCATCAGATAGTAGAGGTTCTCGCCGTCATTGTCGACCCAAGCGCCGGCAAGATCAGCCGAGAACGGAGTCAGACGCACTACTCGGTCCTCTATGCCGTCAAGCTCCACTACGATTGCATCGTCGGCATCTTCTTCCTTGTCGCTGTCCTTCTTGTCTGCATCTTTTTTGCCTTTCTTATCCTTCTTGTCCGCGTCCTCTTTCTTTTTATCCTTCTTTGCCTTTTTTTCAGCCTCTTTGCGCAGCTCCAGATCCTCTTCGTTGAGATTATACTTGTCGTATGCATCGCGGTTGAGGAACACTATCATGGCGTCATCCTGCGAACCCCACGACGCATGGTTGCGCATACCGTACTTCTCCGACAGGAACACTATCGCGTTGCCACCCATCGCCCATTGCGGACTATGGTCCGTATAGCCCGAACGGGTCAGATGTGTCAGCTCACCGCTCTCCACATTTATGATGGCGATATCGGTGTACGGGCTGTGGTGGTTGTCATCCACCTCAAGCGCTATCCACTTGCTGTCGGGCGACCATTTGAAATCAAACCCACCGTCACGGTAACTGTAGGTTGAGCCGTCGGTAAGCTGCTTCACCTTCTTGCTCTTCGTATCCATCACCATGAGCTTGTTGCGGTCCTGTATGAAAGCGAGTTTCTTGCCGTCGGGCGAAAACTGCGGCAGCGTGCGCTCGGTTTTGTCTGCTGCGATTACAGGCTTCTCCTCTATCATCGTAGCGTTGGAGAAATTAGGGTCGTCATCGCGAGCTATCTTGGCAGAGTATATATTGTAATGGCCGTCGCGCATCGAAGTGTACACAATCTCGCGTCCCTCCGGATGCCACTGGGGCATCTCCTCGGCAGCAGCCGTATTCGTTATCTGCTTCACCGACGAATGGTCGACCGAACCGACAAAAATCTCTCCGCGGCCTGCGAACGCCACCTGCTTGCCGTCGGGCGACAATGCCCCGCCACGTCCGGTGACTCTTATGCGTTCCGTCTCCGGGAATTCCTCGATATTGACATCTACCGCCACCTTCTGAGGCTTACCTCCGTCGCGCATCGTATAGATTTCACCGTCATAGCTGAAAGCCAGCGTACCGTCGGCAGCCTGCGACAGAAAACGCACCGGATGCGTAGTGAACTTCGTCACCTGCTCCGCCTTCGACATATCGTCGACCGGAGCCTTCCACACATTGAATGTGCCACCGTTGCGCTCCGACAGGAAATAGACAGTCTTGCCGTCCCGCGACAACACCGGATTGCGGTCCTCACCTCCTCTGTTCGTAAGATTTTTATGCGTTCCCGTCTTGGCGTCATAGCTCCAGATGTCACGGGTCACCGACGATGTGTGATGCTTGCGCCATGCGTTTTCAAAGCCCTTCACATCCTGATACAGGAACGAGCCCTCCTTGTCGGTCAATGCAAGCGACTGCGCGGGAGTGCCGAGCACTTGACGCGGCTTGCCGCCATCCACGCCCACAGCATAGAGCTGCGTCATTCGCGACGACGGGAACATCGCGCTTGCCGCCGGAGCCTGTACAGCCGCCGAATAATATATCTCCTTGCCGTCGGCCGAGAACCCTTCCGGAGTCTCACCTGCCGAATTCGAAGTAAGGCGCACCGGAGTGCCACCCGTAGCGTTCATCACAAAAATATCGAGATTGCCGTGACGGTCCGATGCAAATGCAATCTTCTTTCCGTCGGGCGACCACTTCGGAGCCGTCTCATAGCTCCCTGATGTCGTAAGGCGTGTAGCCTCGCCGCCGCCGGCCGCAACCGTAAATATATCACCCTTGTATGTAAATGCAATCTGCTTGCCGTCAGGCGAAATAGCCACATTACGCAGCCACAGCGGAGCCGAAGCCGACGCTCCGACCGACATCGCTGCAATCGCGCACAAAATTACTTTTCTCTTCATCCGGTAGAAATTTTATCTGGTATTAAACAATTAGTCTGATTTACAATTACGCATTGACACTAATGCTATCCGCAAAGATAAAAAATATTTACGTGAAAAAGTAGCGAAAATGTTACATAAGTAACTGTTCAAAATAATTTTGATAAGAACTGTTCAAAATTATTTTGATATTATGGCGGAATGATTTTTTAGCCGATTCTTATTGAGGGAGAAGGAATATAGCAAGCTACATTCCTGACGACGAGATAGAAAGCGGCGGAAAAGACTCCGACAGAATATTAAAATAACGAGAATGGTTGGTATAAAATAATTTTAAACAGATACTTACCATAAAAAAAATGGCAAATTCGCTATAAGACATTCTCTGAGGGTGTTGCATAACTAAACTTTCCGCGGTTGATTATCGCTTTTGGCGCTTTGCTCTGAAAAGAAACCGCGGCTACTATGCAAAGGTCCCTGATAATCAGCTGTGTAGTAGCCGCGGTTTTCAACCGCGGTCAACTAAAATCGAGTTTTGCAACACCCTCCACACCCGAATAGTACAACTCGCTATATATCACAATTATAACACGGATGCGTTTCAATGCTGTTTACTTAAACTGAATGCTTGATTAACAGAACTTGTACCATGAGGGCATGTCGGAGACATGCTGATTATGACGAAACCCCAGGCGAAGCCTGGGGTATACTAACAGTCAACAAGTTAGCCTCGGAGAGGCGTCATCGTGATCTTTATTGCCATTTCTGATATCGAGTTTTATCTTCCCGTTTAGTTAAGAGTATGACATCATAGAGCCGGAGACTCAAGGCGGTGATTAACCGGGGGACGGTACGCAGACCCTGGTAGGAACTATCCCATATAGACAAATCCTATTTCACAATCGGCACCGGGAACCTCGAAAACAGCGTCTCCACAGCCTCCGCTATCGACTTCAGATTACGGTACTGACCGTTGCTGTTGTTGATGATGGTCGCCACCGAAGCCGAATACAGAGGAAGTTTCTCCTTCAGATTCACCATATCCATCGTCAGCACGCCCTCCTTGTATATCCCCGTAATAACCTGGGCATTATTGTAATACGGCGTATTCGGAGCCCAGTACGGACCGTAATAGGCACGCGGATACACGTAGTACGGATAATAGGGGCCGTAGTATGGGAAATAACCTGCCGGCTGCACAAGAGGTTCTGTAGCCAGTTCTCTATGCGTAGTCACGGCAATGTTTATCAGCAGATTGGAATTCGGGTCCTCGGTAAAGCCCCTCTCAACCATCTGCTGGCGTATCGCGGCCGCAATATTGTAATAAGTCACCATCTGCATCCCGTTGGGCAAAGAACCCTCATCGGGCGTCACGATACGGAAAGTGTGATAGCTGCTCAGGTCAGCGTCATTGTAGACCTCAGAGTTGACCAACGCAAAAGGCGAGCAGGACGCGAGCATCATGGCCATGATTCCAAACATCAACAGTATTCGTTTCATTGTATTACACGTAATTATAAGTGAAAAAATCCATTAATAAATCTCTCGTAGATAAGAGGGTGTTGCAAAACTCATTCTTATCTTTCCGCGGTTGAAAACCGCGGCTACTATACTACTGATTGTCAGGATGCTGCGTTTAGTAGCCGCGGTTTTCAACCGCGGAAAGTTTAGTTCTGCAACACCCTCTTAATAATATATACCCTATATCTGAAAAACAATTGCAACACATCCAATGTTCTATCGACATGCCGGAAAAGACCTTTATGTATCGACATTCGGCGCAATTATTTTGCAATGTCATGCATATTGTATATCTTTACGCACCTGTTCACTACTTTATTTCTAATTAATGAAACAACCTCATGTATAAGGACATCGTTTTATTTTTCACCGATTTAATCGAGCAGTCAGGCAGTTACGACATTGCCCGCTCCGAATTTCTCCGCATCATGGCCGACGATGACGACCTCCACGCCCAATACCGCACATGGTGCGAAGAAAACGGATACACCGAGCGCAACGGTTTCGATGAATTCATCGACCAGCGCATCGACTCGCACGATTCGGTGTGGAATGCCCTCAACGACTACGACGAATAAATGACATAACAGACATGCCATCACAACAAATCACCACATCCACGCGGCGGCGCATGCCGGCCGAGTGGGAGCACTCAGGCGCCGTGCTCATAGCATGGCCACACTCCGGAACCGACTGGGCCTATATGCTCGACGACGTTACCGAATGCTATTGCAATCTCGTCAATGCCATAATCGACAGCAGATCGCTGCCGGTAATAGTGGCACCCGACATTTCCATCCCCAAAAAGCACCTCGCCGGCATCGACAGCTCCCGCATCATATTCTGCCAGGTTGACACCAACGACACATGGGCACGCGACTTCGGCCCCATCACAGTCACCGACGGCGACAACGCAACGCCCCGACTGCTCGACTTCTGCTTCAACGGCTGGGGACTGAAATTCGCCGCATGCCTCGACAACCTAATAAACTCGAAACTGTCGCGCGCATCACTGTTCGGCGCACCGCTCGAAAACCATCTCGGCTTCGTGCTCGAAGGCGGCTCCATCGAAAGCGACGGACGCGGCACCATACTCACCTCCTCCGAATGCCTCCTCTCCCCCAACCGCAACGGCGACCTCGACCGCACGCAGATTGAACAATACCTGCAGTCGGCACTCGGCGCCGACCGCATCCTCTGGGTCGACCACGGCTATCTCGCAGGCGACGACACCGATTCCCACATCGACACCCTCGCCCGACTCGCCCCCGACGACACCATCCTTTATGTCAAATGCGACAACCCGGCCGACGAGCATTACACCCAGCTATCCCTCATGGAGCAGGACCTGATGGCCATGCGCACCCGCGAAGGCAACCCCTACAACCTCATTGCCCTTCCGATGCCCGACCCCATCTACGACGAAGCCGGCCTGAGACTTCCGGCCACCTACGCCAACTTCCTCATCACCGACAACGCCATACTGCTCCCCGTCTACGGCCAGGCCGCCAACGACCGCCTCGCCGAGCAGATAATGCAGATTGCATTCCCCGACCGGCGCATCATCACCGTCGACTGCCGACCCCTTATCCGCCAACACGGCTCGCTGCACTGCGTCACCATGCAACTCCCCAAAGAAATACTCCCGATATGAAAACCCCCGACATACTCAAAACAGGAATAATACAGCAGCACAACACTGCCGACATCGCCGACAACCGCCGGCGCATCATGGACAAAATCCGCACACTCGCCGCCGACGGCGCGCGCCTCATAGTCAACCAGGAACTCCACGACTCCCTCTACTTCTGTCAGACCGAAAACGTCGACGGCTGCGACCTCGCACTCCCGCTCGACCACGACGCAATCCTCGCCTACGGCTCTCTCGCCGCCGAACTCGGCGTAGTCATCGTCACATCCGTATTCGAGCGCCGCGCCCCCGGACTCTACCACAACACCGCCGTAGTCTTCGACGCCGACGGCACCGTGGCCGGAAAATACCGCAAGATGCACATACCCGACGACCCCGCCTACTACGAGAAATTCTACTTCACACCCGGCGACCTCGGATTCACCCCCATCGACACCGCAGTCGGACGCCTCGGCGTACTCGTATGCTGGGACCAGTGGTATCCCGAAGCAGCACGCATAATGGCACTCTCCGGAGCCGAAATACTCATCTACCCCACCGCCATAGGCTACGAAAGCTCCGACACCCTACAGGAACAGAACCGACAGCGCG
Source organism: uncultured Muribaculaceae bacterium (assembly GCA_947174635.1). GTDB lineage: Bacteria > Bacteroidota > Bacteroidia > Bacteroidales > Muribaculaceae > JAGBWK01. The sequence goes on along the minus strand of CAMWJS010000081.1, from coordinate 3,217 downwards.
AAGCATGGATAACAGTACAGCGCGGCCACGCCGTAGCCAACGGACTCCCCGTCGTAGCCGTCAACCGCGTAGGCCACGAACCCGACCCCTCCGGAGCCACCAACGGCATCACATTCTGGGGCAACAGCTTCGTAGCAGGCCCCCAGGGCGAATTCCTCTTCCAAGCCCCGACAGACACCGAATCCACAGCCATAATCGACATCGACATGCGCCGCTCCGAGCAAGTACGCCGCTGGTGGCCCTTCCTCCGCGACCGCCGCATCGACGCCTACTCCCCCATCCTCCGCCGCTTCAACGACTGATTCCCTGAATTATACCGTAATAAAAAATATTTATTATAGTGATATTTTCTGTTTTATATTTGTTTATGTTATACATTTGCACTACTGTTGTTATACAAACAAATACACAATCAAGATGAATACAGCAGCAACCAGACGTCAGACATCATTCCGTCTAAGCGATGACCTCCTTGCCAGGCTCAGAGACGAGGCTAAAAAACGAAACCGAAGTCTGAATAACTTCGTAGAAAGTATATTGATGGGTGTAGTTTATAATACGCCAAACGAAACGACTTTAGCCGCTATGAAAGAGGCTAAAGATCCTGATAATCTCGAATCTCTTGATATAGACAATCTGAGAGATTACATCGCAGCTTTATGAAAAAAATTAAAACAGACCAAACAATTCAAGAAAGATTTAAAACGATATCAGAATTATCCTGACAAAATAAACAGTTTGGAATCTGTCTTACGGTGTCATGTAAATGAGACACCCATCCCTGCTGTACATAAGCCGCATCTGCTTAAAGGTAATTATAAGGGATATATGGAATGCCATGTAGAGAATGACATGCTTCTGATTTGGAATGATACAGCTACCAACACAATAGTCTTGGTACGCCTCGGTTCTCATTCCGAATTATTCTAAAACATAATGATAATACGCCAGACTGTGGACAAGTATTTAATATATTGTAAATCTTGATACAATAGTCGCAAAACTTGTTCCTCAAAACGCATTCTTTAAATATTTTTCAAAAACTATTGTAACTGACAAAATTCTTTGAGCCGTAGAGTCGGCTTAATTTATAAAAAGGTGTTATTTTAATTATCTTTGTTTAGTAAATTCTCGCAAAATTTCAAACATTGTTGAAATTCAACTATTTAAGTGCTTCGGTTCTTAATTTCGGTTATTATCCTCCGATATTCACGTTACAAACGTTAGCGAATCTTCCCGACATCGGCAATAGCCATCACGCAAAATTCCAAAAAGAAAAAGCCAGCCAATTTCTATGGGCTGACTTTTCACGATATTCCGTGTAGATTTTACTTCCTTATATAGAAGGTTGTCATATTCATTCCCTTATCCCAATCAACAACCGTCACTTTAAATTTCTGAATATTGTTTATGGAAGGATATATGTTTTCAATGACAATAGCACCTACATTTGAATTGGGTAACATATATCTATAGCCTTTCACTATGCCATTATCAAATTTCTCACAAACAAAAGAAGCATCCCGTCTATCTTTATTGTCGTACATTTCCAACAATACTTTATTATCATAGGGTGTTACAACTGCTTTCGTTCCTAAAAGTTGATTACAAATATCAATGCGTTGATTAGTCGTGTGACTATCACTTCCATTAAAAGTGACATCTACACACTTGAAAGTCTGTGCGCCTATTTCTGAAACATACAAGACAGCCATTAATAGAAAAAGCACTCTTAGTATCTTCATAACGATGTTTTTGTTTATTATTGCAAAATAACAAAATAATATTCAATTATCAAAAAGAAAAGACAAATTGTGTAGGGGTATGGGGTAAAATTTTATGGATTTTCGCTTTCAAACCCCACTCCCCTGACTTTTCCGCAAAATCCACTTTTCAAAATCGACTTCTCCAGTACCACATCGGGATTACTCTTTACAAGTAACCCCGACACATCAAACATAGCCGTTAATCGTTATGTGGTAAAATCCTTTTATCTTGGTCTTGGTATATCTTATCCCGAACTCGTTTAAGTCGGTTTCCTTTGCTTTTCTCTCAACTCCGTATTGCTTATAAATGTTTGTCAATATATCCTTAATCTATTTTAGAGGGTATCTCTTTACTTGTAGAGTGTTTCTAACTTGGTGGTAGGTCTTTAATAAATCGTTTCCAGTTGCTTTTATCATCTTCTTAGCGTAACTTGAATTAGTAGTTAATTTCCCATATTCCTTATAATAGCGGTCTATTACTTGGTAGTTTTCGGTTGCTCTCTCATCATCAGTAAAAGACACATCGGGATTAGTTAGGCTCTCTTGGTACTTATTTAATAAACTACTATAACTAAATTGGCTTGTTGCTCTTGGAGCATCTATTTCAATCGGCTTTACTGGTAGGTACCACCGTCCGCGATAGCGGGTACGCACTAAAAAGATAGCCGTCCGGAGTTTTGGGCGGCTATTTTTTTAGTGCGTACCCGCTATCGCGGACGGTGGTACGTAGATATAAGTCTTTAACACCCCTATAAGGTCAATCGGGGTTTCTTCTTGACTGCAAAGATAATCAATAAATTCCGAATAGTAGGCTTTTACTTGCTCTAATCTCTCATTGGCTAACTTATTGTTCTTGTTATCCAGTTTTGAAATCGTGTTACTTACTATTGCCACTTGCAGGGCGTTATCCCACTGGTCGGGATAAACCTTTGTATTTGTCGCTAACTTGTATTGCTTCCCTCCGATTGTTACAACTAAGTAAATCGGGGTCGGCTTTTTCCCTTTTGGCTTTCGCAAATTGAAATGAAATTTGCGCTCGGCTAAAAATTGTTGGCTCATCGGTTCTTAAAATTGGTTCTTAATCCAGTTGTTTCCGTGTGGAAATCGGGGTTAAAACCGCTCAAAAACCGCTAAAATCGGGCAAATTTCAACGCTCTAAATCTCGCAAAATCTGCTAATAGTTAGAAAGATAAGGGCAAATAGCACCTGCATTGGATGCTTTATATCCGCCCAAAAGGCCAATATATAGCAAACAGTGTGGGTGTACTGTCATATTTCTAACTAAGGCAATGCGAGAAGCCTACTAAACTGATATGACAAGTATAATCCCACACTTTTTTCATTAAACTAATCATTAATCGTTTCATCGGGATTATGAGACAAAAAAATGGTTTTTATTTTAGTAGATGACAAAAATTAAATTCATGCTATTAAACACTTAATTTTCAGTC
>CAMWJS010000080.1 GCA_947174635.1 uncultured Muribaculaceae bacterium | reverse complement strand
TGCGGACGCACGAGCCGTGCGTCCCTACGTTTTGGAGTTCTGCAACACCCCCCGCCCCGGCAATATTTCACTCCTTGTCATAATTGGCAAGCGAGGCGCGCAGCGACGTCGTGACTATCGCGCGCAACTCCGCCGGACGCACCACCGTCACCGACGGCCCGTGCGACAGGATTTCCTGCACGAAGTCATCCGATATCCTGATACGGTAGCTGAACAGCGAATAGCCGTCCGACACCGTCTCCTGCTGCGTGTGGTGAAGCGGAAGCGCACGGAAATATTTGGCCTGGCGCGCATCCACGCGAAGCAGCACCTCCTTCACCTCGCCGTGGTTGAAGATGATGCCGAAACTGTCGCGGAAATAAGCCGGAGCGTCGAAATAGTCGGGGATGGCATATATCTCGTCGGTCAGACGCATCGACACGATGCGGTCGAGCGCATAGGTCTTCACCTTGTTGTCGGCCACGTTAAGCCCCGTCACATACCACCGCTGGCGGAATATCTTGAGGAAATAGGGATGGAGCACGATGCCGCGGGTGGGAGTCTGGCGCGTGTAGGGCTGATAGTCCATCACCACCGTGCGGCCCTCCTTGAGCGCATTGACCATAGGGGGCAGATACTCGCGCGCCGACGGCACCTCCTCGAGAAATATCTTGTCGGCCACGTCGCGCGAGTCGCTAAGCAGATTTGTCATCGCCGCCGAGTTGAGCAGCCAGTCGGTGACACCACCGGCCGACGGGTCGTCGCCCAGTGAGTAGCTGTTGTCCGACGGGTTGAAGCTGATCGTGATGTTGAAAAGCTCCTCGATGGCCGTGCGGTAGTTGTAGAACGTGCGCCGCGGCAACGGATTGCCGTCGGAATAGATGGAGCGCTTCCACGCCTCGTCGAGCTGGCGGCGCGTGATGCTCCCGTAGCGGCGGATGGTGTCGACAAGCCAGATATAGCGCGACAACAGGTTGCGTGCCATCAGAGTCTCACGAAACGCGGCACGAGTGCCTCAACCTTGACTGCCTCTTCGAGCGAGGGAAACTTAAGGGTCACCGGCTTGTCGGTGAAGATGACAGCCACCTTGTTCGACGACTCGGGGTCGCGCTTCGTCACCACAAGGATGTCGGCGCCGTTGCGGCCGCGCATCGTGGCAAACGATGCCTCGCCGCGCCACATCGCAGGGTTGTCGGCACGGAATTTCATCGCCTCGGCCACGTAGTCGCGCAGGTCGGCTTCACGGGCGTTGCGGGGCGACAGATGGCCGGTGGTACGCGCTATGTTGTCGGGCTGGGCGCCGGTCGACTCAAGCGAACGGTCGGCATACTCATCGCCGTAGTAGAGGGTGATCGGGCCGGAATAGGCGGCCAGGATGCCGTGGCGCAGCTTCAGTTTCTCGTAGTACTGCGGGTCGGCGGGGTCGAAATGGTCGGCCAGGCGGTAGCCGTCGTGGTTTGAGAGATAGAGGTTGGGCATAACGCTGTCGTTGAGATAGCCGCGCGATGTGGGAGGTGCCAGCGTGGTGACGATGTCGGCCCAGCCGTTTTCGAGTCCGGCGCCCTCGACATTCTGCATCGGGCCCGATATGCGCTCCTTGCCGTCGAAGTCGAAAGCGCTGAGCAGCCCGCCGTCGCGGTATACGCCGCGGTTTATCACATCGGCGTCGCCCCAGTCCTCGCCTACCATATAGCCTAACGTCCCCCACTTCTCGCCGCGGGCCTTGCGTGCGGCGGTCAGCTCCTCTACGGCACCGCGTATCTCAAGCCAGTAGTTGTGGCCCCCCTGCGTGGCCTGGTAAGCCTGGTCGAGACGCCAGCCGTCCACTCCGTAGCGGTCGATATAGTAAGTGGCAAGTTCCTTTATATAGTCGAGCGAACCGGGATAGGCGATATTGCCTGTGCCGCCCTGCTCGCCGCGGTCGGAATAGACCTGGGTGGTGTCGAGCGTATAGCCCGAAGGCGACGGCTCGGTGACACCGCCGTGGTGGCCGAACACGCCGTCGAGTATCACATACATCCCGAGTCCGTGGGCTTTGTCGACAAGCTCGCGGAAATCGGCCTCACTGCCGAAATGAGGGTCGATTTTGAAAAAATTGTTTGTGAAATAGCCGGTGGCCTGCAGCTTCTCGCCGCCCGTCGCGGTGGAACTGTCAAATATAGGCGTCATCCAGATGGCGTTGACACCGAGCGCTCTGATTGAATCGAGCGAATTGATGATGCCGCGCAGATTGCCGTCCTTGCGGGCGTCGTCAGGACCCCACATGGCCGTATAGCCCGGCGCACCGTCGGGTGCGTGCTGGTACGATGCCACCATTATCTGATAGATTGTAAGCGCCCGCGGATCTGGATTCTGGGCGAAAGCCTTAACGAAAATAAAAGCGAAAAGTGTAAGAATGATAGTCTTTGTCTTCATATTATTGGGTATATAGATTTCATCACAAATATAATAATTATTCCCAAATAATGCACCCATATCACATAAATTAGCTAATTTCGCCAAGACAGGGGGTGTTGCAGAACTCCAAAACGTAGGGACGCACGGCTCGTGCGTCCGCAAAACAGCGCTGATTATCAGCCTTTTACCGGACGCACGAGCCGTGCGTCCCTACATCGCAAACCGAAATTTTGGAGTTCTGCAACACCCTCTATGATAGCTATTGTAGCTAAAATAGCTGCCATAGCCGCCATAATCCTCGCCACGCTGTCGCCATTTTCATTTTTCTCATATCATTTTGCAAAAATAATTTGGAAATATAAAGCATTATGCATATCTTTGCGTCATATTAATTTACATTTTGCAACCACACATCAAAAACAACAGAACATTATGGCTGTCATCATACCTCAGAAGTATAAACTGAAGCTCCTTCCGGAGACCACCGAAATAGCAATCAAGGACATCAAAGTGTTCTTCCAGGACAAACTGTCGGAAGCCCTCAACCTCCGCCGTGTCACAGCTCCCCTTTTCGTGCTTTCGGGCACCGGCCTAAACGACGACCTCAACGGAGTCGAGAAGCCCGTAGGGTTTGACGTTAAAGCCATCGGCGGACGTCATGCCGAAGTCGTGCACTCGCTCGCTAAATGGAAACGCACCAAGCTTGCCGACTACGACATCGCCCCCGGATTCGGCCTTTACACCGACATGAACGCCATCCGCGCCGACGAGGACCTCGACAACCTCCATTCGCTCTACGTCGACCAGTGGGACTGGGAGCGCACCATCGAGGCCGCCGACCGCAACCTCGGTTTCCTCAAGGATATTGTGAAAAAAATCTACAGCGCCATCCTCGACACCGAGGAGATGATCTACCGCCGCTTCCCACATATCACACCCACTCTCCCAAGGGAAATCACCTTCGTCCACGCCGCCGACCTGCAGAAGCAGTATCCCGACCTCACCCCCAGGCAGCGCGAACATGAAGCGACAAAGAAATACGGCGCCGTATTCATCATCGGCATCGGCGACACCCTCGCCGACGGAAAGCCCCACGACGGACGCGCTCCCGACTACGACGACTGGTCGACCGACAACGGCGAAGGCTCGACAGGCCTCAACGGCGACATCATGCTATGGAACACCGTGCTCGACTGCCCCTTTGAAATCTCTTCGATGGGCATCCGTGTCGACCCCGGGGCGCTTCGCTGTCAGCTCGACAAAGCCGGTTGCCCCGAACGCGCCTCGCTTAAATTCCACAAAGCGCTCCTCGACGGCAAGCTCCCCCTCTCCATTGGCGGAGGCATAGGCCAGAGCCGACTCTGCATGTTCATCCTCCAGAAAGCCCACATCGGCGAAGTCCAGGCATCCATCTGGCCCGACGAACAGGTCGAGGCTCTCGCCGAGGCCGGCATCCGTCTCATCTGAAATACACACTGAAATCTCTTATAGCACTACCACTCTCCATCTCTCCGAAAACTTCCACTTCAATCACCGCGCCGCTGTTCCCACGCAATCCAAGGAGCAGCGGCGCGTTTATCTCTCCGCGAAACTCCATTCCGGCCGACAGCCCTTCGTCGGCATCCGCAATCGTACGCGTCACAACCCTCATCACGCCGTTCACATTGACCGACCGCAGCTCTGCGCCGGCGCACGCGAGACGCATGCCGCGGCCATACCATTCCAAAGCACGCATGTCGCAACGCACCGCATAGGCAAATTCAGCCATTGCCGACTCCCCGAGCGCCGTATCCCTCACGCCGAGGTCGCTCTCGACCAGAAGTCCGGCACCGGTGTCGTGGAAACCTGTCACACTCAGCCCGGCCACCTCGCGCCAACCGCCCCCGAGCGTCTGCATCACCACGGCGCGGCCGTTCCCGTCGGCAAGCCACAGCTCTTTCTTCACGCTGTCCCAGCCCGCCTTGCTGCAACCCGTAGCCTCCCTCAGCATCGACACATTGCCACGGCTCAGCCCGAGCAGGTCGCCCGACGCAATGCACACCAGCGGGTAACGGTCATCGTCGGTCTCCGACACCGCAAAGCTCCCGGCCACCCCCCTGCGGTCGAGCCTGTCGCAACGCAACGCGCCCCCCGCCGCGCCGAGGCTGAGCATATAGATGCCGCTCCCGGTCATGGCATATACGCGTCCGGTGCCGAACTCCCACGCGCTCCCGCGACGGTCAACCGCCATTGCCGCCACCACGCGGCCTGTACCTGCCGTCACCGCCTCCGACGCGTCGAGCGGATTGCATGCCGGGGCAATCAGAAGCGCCGACGGGAAGCTTTCTTCCGTCCCTGTCCCGCTTATATAGGCAAACTCGTCGTCAGTCTCCTCAAGCTCGGTTTCGCGGCAGTCGGGATTGAAATGATACGATGCCGAACGGCTCTCGTCGGCTGTCATGGCAAACACCCCCTTGTACACCGTGCCGTCGCGCTCAAGCGTCACTGTCATCCTCACAGCGTCGGCCCGCGGACTCCACAGCAGCGGCGACAACCGCAGCGGCGCGCACTCGGTGCCCCACGACGTGGCCACACTCCGTCCCCCTCCGCCAAGCTCCGTCACCACCACGCAGCGCCACGGATGCGACTCCCCCTCGGGAGTGACCGCCGAGGCCATCTCCTCTACGCGGTAGCCGCTGAATGCCCGTGTCGTTATCCCGCCCCACACTGCGCGGTCACCCGCCACGCAGCCGCACTCGGCGGTGAAACCGTTGGGCACTCTGCATCGCGCCACGAGTTCAGGCAACCGCGCCACCTGCTTGCCGAGCACTGCGGCGACCACCGCCTGCTCGCCATCCACCCCCTGCACTCCGCCGCGGGCAACAGGCACCTCCACGTCAAGCGCCTCGCCGCTGTCAAACGGATTTTGCACCACAAGCGCCTCACGGAACGCCGCATCTCCCTTCGCTGCCATGCCGCACAGCTTCCGGGCCACATGCCTACGCGCCGACACCATCGTCACCGACGCTCCCGGCACAAAGCATCGCAGAAGCACTCCGTTCGTTCCCGTGCCTCCGAGGGCGTTCGCTGCTATCACTCCGCTGTCGAGGGGATGCACCGGAAGCGACGTCTCCACCACAAGCCGCTTCACTATCCCGGGCTCCACAGTGTCGGCCGTCACCTGTCGCAACCGCAGGCGGTACACATCGGCTGCCAGACGCAACCGGCCGCGGCGACGTCCGTCATCGCTCAGCTCGCAGCGCAGCTCGTCGACACACTGCACTCCCGACGGAGCCCCCGCCTGCACCACCGGCGATCGGTACAGCACCTCGCCGTCATCCCCCTCCAGTCGATAGCGCGCGAGCACAGGTTGCAGCTCCATCCCTCCGCGCGTCGTCTTGTCGGCAAGCTCCCTGTAGCATCGCGCCAGATCCTTGCCCAGACGGTCGGCATCGGCATCGCAAAGCACCTTCGAACGCGTGTTATAGCTCCCCGAAAGCTCCCTCTCTTCGGCATCGGCGCTCAGACGCATCACCGAGTCTGCCTCAAACCGCAGTGCCGGATACCGTCCACCCGCAACCGTGCGCCACTTCCCGTCCCCGCCGGCACGCAGTCTATGGCAGCCCTCATCGGTCATCACCACCCCGCGCCCCCGCCGCGTCATGACTATGCACCCCGCAGCTCCCGCCACTGCACCGATATCATACCCGGCACTGTCGCCGTCAATCTCCACAAGCCGCAACCTGCTCCCCGACTGCACAACACCCCTGCGCACACCGTCGCTGTCGCGCCATGTCGCAAGCGGAAGCCGGTCGAGCTTGCCGCTCCTTGCCGGACGCCCCGCTGCCACCAGAAACCTTCCGCTATCGTCGCGCCGCAGATTGCTGCATCTCAGCACACCAACGCCCTCTTGTCCGCACTCCCCGGCCAAAGGCAACGGAGCGACCCTCATCTCCCTGCCCATATCATAATATCTACATCTACCTTCCCTCATAATCATAATTACTCATTCCTAATTACTAATTGCTAATTACTAATTACTAATTGCTAATTGCTAATTGCTAATTGACAAGGCAAAATTACCGGGTTTCCCACCTAAAAATGCGTCAAAATCATACACTACACTGATTTTTTTTATAACTTTGCGCAAAGTCCGACCTGTCAGCCCCGTCCGACTTGTCCGACTCCCCCAAAAAACAAAAAAAGACATCACGATATGAAAGATTTCAAACGCACCCTCATCACCACCGCTCTCCCCTATGCCAACGGACCCGTACACATCGGCCACCTCGCCGGAGTCTACGTCCCCGCCGACATCTATGCACGCTACCTCCGGCTCCAGGGCCGCGAAGTGCTCATGATAGGAGGAAGCGACGAACACGGTGTGCCCATCACAATAAAGGCCAAAGCCGAGGGTGTAACTCCCCAGGATATCGTCGACCGTTACCACTCAATCATCAAAGACTCCTTCGCCGAACTCGGCATATCGTTCGACATATACTCCCGCACCACTTCCGACACCCACGCCCGCACTGCATCGGAATTCTTCCGACGCCTCTACGACAACGGCCAGTTTGTCGAAAAAACATCGATGCAGCTCTTCGACGAGAAAGCCAACCAGTTCCTCGCCGACCGCTACGTCACCGGCGAGTGCCCCCACTGCCACGCTGAAGGCGCCTACGGCGACCAGTGCGAGAAGTGCGGCACCTCTCTCAACGCCACCGACCTCATCAACCCCAAAAGCGCCATCACCGGCAACACCCCCGTGCTCCGCGAGACCAAGCACTGGTACCTACCCCTCGACCGCTGGCAGTCTGCCCTCGAAAAATGGATTCTCGACGGCCACAAGGAGTGGAAGACCAACGTCTACGGACAGTGCAAGTCATGGCTCGACCTCGGCCTGCAGCCACGAGCCGTAAGCCGCGACCTCGACTGGGGCGTCCCCGTGCCCGTTGAAGGCGCCGACGGCAAAGTGCTCTACGTATGGTTCGACGCTCCTATCGGCTACATTTCCAACACCATCGAGCTCCTCCCCGACTCTTGGCAGAAATGGTGGAAAGACTCCGACACTCGCATCATCAACTTCATCGGAAAAGACAACATCGTATTCCACTGCATCGTGTTCCCCGCAATGCTCATGGCCTACGGCGACAACTACCAGCTCCCCGACAACGTTCCCGCCAACGAGTTCCTCAACCTCGAAGGCGACAAGATATCCACCTCGCGCAACTGGGCCATCTGGCTCCACGAATACCTCCGCGACTTCCCCGGAAAACAGGACGTGCTCCGCTACGTCCTCACGGCCAACGCCCCCGAAACAAAAGACAACGACTTCACATGGCGTGACTTCCAGGCTCGCAACAACTCCGAGCTCGTCGCCATCCTCGGCAACTTCGTAAACCGCGCGATGGTGCTCACATTCAAATATTTCAACGGCATCGTGCCTCAGGCCGGACAGCTCGACGACATCGACAATGCCGCACTCGCCGAAGTGCGTCAGTCAGTCGACGCACTCACCGCCGCACTCGACACCTTCCACTTCCGCGAAGCTCTCCGCGAAGCCATGAACATCGCCCGCATCGGCAACCGCTACCTCCAGGAAACCGAACCCTGGAAAGTTGCCAAGACCGACCCCGAGCGCGTCAAGACAATACTCAACGTGGCTCTGCAGCTCTGCGCCAACATCGCTGTGGCTTTCGAGCCGTTCCTCCCCTTCATGAGCGAAAAACTCCGCAATATGCTCGCCCTCGGCAACATTTCATGGGACTCGCTCGGAGCTGCCGACATCGTAGCCGCAGGCACTCAGCTCCAACAGCCCGAACTCCTCTTCGAGAAAATCGAGGACGACGTCATCCAGGCTCAGCTCGACCGCCTCGCCGCCATCAAGGAGCAGAACCGCCTCAAGGCATGGCAGCCCGAACCGCAGGCCGCACCCGTCGACTTCGACACATTCCTCAAACTCGACATCCGCGTAGGCAAAGTGCTCGAATGCCAGGCCGTGCCTAAAGCCGACAAACTCCTGCGCTTCCTCATCGACGACGGCATGGGCACACGCACCATCGTCTCCGGCATAGCCAAATACTACAAACCCGAAGACCTCGTAGGCAAGCAGGTATGCTTCATAGCCAACTTCCCCCCGCGCAAACTCAAAGGCGTCGAATCCCAGGGCATGATACTCTCCGCCGAAAATCCCGACGGAACCCTCACGGTAATCTCTCCCGCCGACACCCTTACCCCCGGCTCCAAAATCTGCTGACAGCCGACCGGTAACAGTTCTGCTGACAGCCGACCATAATCCGACAATTATGAATTGTGAATTATGAATTATGAATTGACAATGAAGCCTCGCATTTTAATCCTCTACACAGGCGGTACTATAGGCATGATCGAAGACGCAGCGACAAAATCGCTGCGCCCCTTCGACTTCAACCACCTGATAGACAACGTCCCCAAAATAAAAATGCTCGACTACATCATTGAGCATATACAATTCGACCCGCCAATCGACTCCTCCGACATGAAGCCCTCCAACTGGGCCGACATCGCATCGCAGATTGAGAAGCACTACAACGAGTTCGACGGCTTCGTCGTGCTCCACGGCACCGACACCATGGCCTACACCGCCTCGGCTCTCTCATTCATGCTCCGCAACCTCGACAAGCCTGTCATCATCACAGGCTCACAGCTACCGATCGGCGAAGTCCGCACCGACGGCGAGGAAAACCTCATCACCGCCCTCCAGATTGCCGCCGCCATCGACCCTGTCGACAACGGCCCCATGATACGCGAAGTCGCAATCCTCTTCGAGAACTACCTCTGGCGAGGCAACCGCGCCACAAAGAAAAGCGCCGACAACTTCAACGCCTTCAAAAGCTACAACTACCCACCCCTGGCGCAGATCGGACTCGGCATCAACTACAACCACGACGTACTCCGACGTCCGCAGCGCAACCTCCCCCTCGAGGTATACACTGCCATGGACACCTCCGTGATGTTCATCGACCTCTTCCCGGGACTCTCCGACTCCTCGCTCCGCCACCAGCTCTCCACCCCCGGCATCAAAGCCATCGTGCTCCGCACATACGGCGCAGGCAATGCTCCCACCACACAATGGTTCTACGACGCCATCCGCGCCGCAGTCGACCGTGGCAAAGTCATCGTCAACGTAACCCAGTGCGTGTCAGGCGGCGTACACACCAAACGCTACTACTCGGGCAACCGGCTCCTTGAAGCTGGCGCTATCTCAGGCTTCGACATCACATCCGAAGCAGCCATAACCAAACTCATGCACCTCCTTGCCCGCTCCTTCGACCCCTCAGCCGTAGCCCGCGAAATGGCACTCCCCATCTGCGGCGAAATGACACCCCAGTAAAATGTCCCCGCAACAAAAAATCATTTCAGACATTGGGCACTGCCCCAAAAAACCAAATAGTCCAATAATTGTTCATAACAATAAAACAACGGCAATTATGAAACACAGCGGATTTACCATCATAAACCTCATCATCCTCGGCATCGGCATACTCTTCATCGCAGCATGCCGCCGCCCCGATTTCATCCACGCACTCGTATTCTTCACCGGCATAGCATTCATCATACCCGGCATAATCAACATCTGCACACTCCTGATATCATCAGGCAAGAAAGAGCGGCATACCGACGATGACAGAAAAGAAAAACCGCAACCCTCCGTATGGTCAAGATTTGCAGGCTGGACAGTATCGATAGCAGCAGTCGTGCTCGGCACCATGATGTGCTTCACCCCCGAGACATTCCGCACACCCCTAATCTACATCTTCGGAATATTCATACTCGTCGGAGGCATCTACCACACCTACATGCTCCTCAAAGGACTGCGCCCCGTCACCTTCGAACTATGGACCTACATCTTCCCCGTAGCCATAATAGCAATCGCCGTGACATTACTGGTAGTCCCCTCACTCCGCACACCCGAAAAACAGACCACCGTAGCACTTCTGACCGGCATATCGATGATAATATTCGCCGTGACATCATTCTTTGAAAGCGTAGCCGTGCGCGCCTACAACAAACGCACCGCCACCCTCCCCTCACCCGCCAACAGCACAGATA